>JBCDHF010000323.1:0-5525 GCA_038750375.1 Cyanobacteria bacterium P01_H01_bin.15 | reverse complement strand
TTTTTAGACAGCGGTAAAAATTCAGTATCGAGATCGGTATTAACTGGGGTTAGAAATAATTCGACATCTGGATTGTCTCGAAATAAATCACAAGCGACCGTCAGGCTATATTGAGCGGCTTCAGACTTATCGAGCGCAACCATCACTCGCTTGATTCGTTTGACGTAAATATCGTCTTTGACGAGCAGCATCGGATGCTCGGTGAGCTGGAAAACGTACTGGCTGACAGAATTCAGCAAAATAGCTTCCAGTCGCTTGAGGTTGCGGGAGCCCATGATGATCAAATCTGTGTTAATTTCATCGGCAACTTCGCAAACCACGTCTTTGGGATCGCCTTGGCGCAGCACTGTCGAGATTTTGTGGGGTTCTAAATTAAGATCTTTCACCACATCGGCAATGAGCTGACCGCCCTCTTCCCATCTTTCTGCAACGGCTTGGGTAGTAATTTGCGGCGGCACAACATGCAGAACCGTCAGGGATGCTCGCTGAAAAGCAGGTAAATCCAGCAGGACTTTGAGCATCTCACGGGTTTGGCCTGAACCCGAATCGGCATACAGAATCTTAGACAGCATAAGAATTTAATAGTTTTGTCTTAAATCTGAGGACCATTTTCTCCCGTTTCCGGCGGTCTAAGTTGCGAAGCCTTACATTTTGTATCGGTTGAGGCTGTTTCGCCATTTTGCGATCACATCGGGCAAAGTCCGGCGTCCAGGGTTCTCTGTCTTCGACAGACCATCCCAGAATTGAAACCGGTAAGATATAGAACGAAACAAAACTTAAAGTTTATCTATGACAGTCGCCCCCCGATCCTTTTCCTCGGCTTGGATGCGCAAATTACTCTTTGGCAATGAGCCGAGCCGAGAATTGTTTGGCATTTTGACCGTGTATTTTGTCCAGGGGATTTTGGGATTGGCTCGACTCGCCATTAGTTTTTTCCTCAAGGATGAGCTGGGACTATCCCCGGCTGAGATGGGTGCCTTAATGGGTATCGCAGCATTTCCTTGGATTGTGAAGCCTTTGTTTGGCTTTATTTCCGATGGGCTGCCGATTTTAGGCTATCGCCGGCGACCGTACCTCATTCTTTCGGGTTTGCTCGGTTCGATGGCATGGATTGCTCTGGGCACCGTGGTTCACACCTCCGCGATGGCAACCGTTGCGATTTTGATGAGTTCTGTTTCGGTCGCGATCAGTGATGTGATTGCGGATTCCTTGGTGGTTGAGCGGGCGCGTACGGAAAATATTGGCAAAGCGGGGTCGTTGCAGTCTCTCACCTGGGGCGTTTCGGCTTTGGGGGGCTTAGTCACGGCTTATTTAAGCGGGCTTTTATTGGAGCACTTGTCCACTCGCGCAGTATTTGAGATCACGGCAGTCTTTCCTCTTCTGGTGGCTGCTGTGGCAGGCGCGATCTCCGAGCAGCCAATTGAAGAGGAGCAGCTAATCGGTTTAGAGCCTGCGAAAGAACAGCTCGGTTTACTCTGGCAAGCGATTAAGCAAAAAACTATTTGGTTGCCGACGCTCTTTGTCTTTATTTGGCAGGCGACACCGGGCGCAGAATCTGCCTTCTTTTACTTCAGCACCAATGAACTGGGCTTTGAAGCTGAGTTTTTAGGGCGGGTTCGGTTAGTCACGAGTCTGGCCTCATTGCTGGGAATTTGGGTGTTTCAGCGCTATCTCAAAACCATTCCTTTCCGCAAGATTTTCGGCTGGAGTATTGTGATTTCGACCTTGTTAGGTCTGACCTCGCTGATTTTGGTTACCCACTTTAATCGCACCTTGGGTATCGGCGACGCCTGGTTCAGCTTGGGAGATAGTTTGGTTTTAACCGTTGTAGGTCAAATTGCCTTTATGCCGGTCTTGGTCCTGTCGGCCAGGCTCTGTCCTCCCGGCGTGGAAGCGACCATGTTTGCGCTGTTAATGTCAATTTTCAACTTGGCGGGCTTGCTATCTCAGGAGCTAGGCGCACTGCTGACTCATCTATTAGGAGTCACCGAGACCAACTTTGACCGGCTGTGGCTGCTGGTCACGCTGACGAATTTATCGACTTTGTTACCGCTTTTCGCGATCAAGTGGTTGCCTCAAGGCGATCCGCAAGCCATTTTGAGTGAAACCCTGCCCCCTGGCGAAATTTTTGAGCACCGCGTTCCGGGTTCCCAACTTGATTCCACAACTCTCCCTGAAGTATTGCCCCAGCTAACAGCTTCGCAACAGGCGTCGGAAACTTAAGCCGAGTCGTATCGCCTTCGCCAGATCGCTTAGGGCACTTCTGATTTTGAGTAGTCCAATTTAAAAGCGCCCTGGCAGGCAATCACCTCCTCGTAAAGGTGACGGTTGCTATATTGCTTCCTTTTATTTGTCATTTCTGCATTTTTTCTTTCTGCGATCGCAATTTTTTGAGCCCTATGACTTCTGTAGTTCAACCGCCCTTAACAGACGACAAGCCCTATGACCGCGCCGACTGGCAACGAGGCTATCTCTCCCAGCCGCAGGAGTTTGATTACTGGGTGGAGGAGATCGACGGCACGATTCCAGCGGAACTAAACGGCACACTGTTTCGCAATGGACCGGGTTTGATGGATATCAATGGCATGACAATCCATCATCCGTTTGATGGCGACGGCATGATTAACCGCTTCACCTTTCAGAATGGCCGGGTTCACTACCGCAATCGCTACGTTCAAACCGAAGGTTACATGGCCGAGCAAGCTGCTGGCAAAATTCTATATCGGGGGGTCTTTGGTACCCAGAAGCCGGGCGGTTGGTGGAATAATTTTCTGGATTTCAACCTTAAAAATATTGCTAACACCAACATCATTTACTGGGGGGAAAAGCTCTTAGCTCTCTGGGAAGGCGCAAAGCCCCATCAATTAGATCCAGTGACGCTATCAACCTTTGGCATTGATGATTTGAGTGGCGATTTGGGGGAGAAAGATAATTTCGCCGCCCATCCTCGGTTTGAAGCGGGAGCGGAGCCTCGGTTGATCAATTTTTCTATCGATCCGGGCTTATCTAGTGAGCTGTCTGTTTTCGAATTTGATCAGACAGGCAAGCTGCTGACTCGTTATGGTCACCGCATGCCAGGGTTCGCCTTTATCCACGATTTTGTTGTTACGCCCCAGTACGCCATCTTTTTCCAAAATCCGGTAGATTTTAATCCCTTCCCATTTTTAGTGGGGTTTCGGGGTGCCGGAGAATGCATCAAATTTCAGCCGCAACAAGCCACCAAAATCATCTTGATTCCCCGTAATGGTGATCGCGAACAGATCAAAATTTTTGAAAGTCAAGCCGGATTTGTTTTCCATCACGCCAACGCGTTTGAAACAGAAGGCAAAGTGGTAATTGATTCGATTTGCTATGAGAGCTTCCCAGAAATTGAACCCGGCAGTGATTTTCGCAATGTGGATTTCGACGGGATCGCCCCCGGTAATCTCTGGCGTTTCGAACTAGATTTAGCGTCTGAAACCGTTTCGCGATCGCAACTGGATACTCGCTGCTGTGAGTTTCCTACTTTGAATCAGGCTAATGCGGGCAGAGCCTATCGCTATTTGTATGCTGCGGCTGCCCACGAAGCAACCGGAAATGCTCCCCACCAAGCCTATGTGAAATTAAATTTGGAAACAGGTGATCGCAAACTGTGTTCTTTTGCCCCTCGGGGGTATGTCAGCGAACCGATTTTTGTGCCTCATCCGAATGCCGAAAGTGAAGATCACGGCTGGGTATTAGGCGTTGTTTATCGCAGCGACCGCCATGCTTCGGATCTGGTGATTTTGTCTGCTCAAACTTGGGAAGTTGTGGCTACGGTGAAGTTAAAAGAGCATATTCCGTATAGCTTGCACGGAAGCTGGGTTCCAGAAACATTCCTGCACGAATCAGTCACAGCCTGACGAATTCTCACAAAAAAAGGGATTAGTCTCTGTGTGCAAAGGCTAATCCCGAAGATGCAAGCAAGTTGAGAAAGTTCTAGAAGCGATCGCGATCGTGAGGTGCATCAAAATCGATTTCTGGACCCACGGGCACAATCCCTGTTGGATTGATGTGGGGATGGCTGCCGAAATAGTGGTTTTTGATGTGATCGAGGTTGCAGGTCGTTTTCACTGCCGGGATTTGGTAGATATCGCGCAAGTAGCCCCAGAGATTGGGGTAGTCATAAAGGTGACGCAAGTTGCACTTGAAGTGGACGTAGTAGACCGGGTCAAAGCGCAGCAGAGTGGTGAACAGACAAATATCAGCCTCGGTTAGTTGATCACCGCAGAGATAGCGCTGTTTGCCTAAAACTCCTTCCCAATAATCCAGGGCAGCAAATAATCCCATCACCGCTTCGTCATAGGCTTCTTGGCTAAAGGCAAACCCAGAGCGATAGACCCCGTTGTTGATGGGGCTGTAGATTTTGTCCATCGTCTCGTCAATGGCTGCTACGTGATCGCGTGGCAATAAATCCCAATCCTTGGTCGTAATGCCGGAGAATTCCGTGTTAAACATGCGAATGATTTCGCGGGATTCGTTATTGACGATTGTGTTGGTTTGCTTGTCCCAGAGGATGGGCACCGTGACGCGACCGGTGTATTGGGAATCGGCTTTGGCGTAGATTTCGCGAAGATAGTCGGCGTTGAAGATGGGGTCGCGGACAACACCGGGATAGTCAGAAAAGACCCAGCCATCGTCGAGCATGAAGGGATCGACAACGGACACAGTGATGGAGTCATTAAGTCCCTTGAGTGCTCGGACGATCAGAGTGCGATGAGCCCAGGGGCAGGCATAGGAAACGTAGAGATGGTAGCGGTTGGCGTCTGGAGTGAAGCTAGTTGAGCCGTCTGCTTTGACCCAATTCCGAAAGGTCGTTGGTCGTCGCATAAACCGGCCTTTTTCATCGCCCTTGTAGTGAGTGTGGGTCCATTTACCGTCGATCATTAGTCCAGTAGCCATGATGTGCTTACCTCTCAGGCGTTGATGGAATTTTTCTCAGTGTAAACTTTGGTAAAGGGACCTAACTTCGCTCAGTTGGGTTAGCAGAACTGGAGGGTTTGCGATGAAACTGGAAGTGATTTACGACGGCAACTGTAATCTTTGTGTTACGTTTACGCAGTTGCTAGAGCAGTTCGATCGCGGACGCTTATTTAACTACGTCCCCATGCAGGCGGAAGCGACGTTGGCGGGCTGGGGCATTACGCCAAAAGATTGCGAGAAAGGCATTATTTTGCTGAACGCGGAGAATCCGGCTGAGCGCTGGCAAGGAAGTGATGCGATCGAGGAGATTACGCGGAAGCTGCCCCTGGGAGCTGCGTTTATTGCCGCTTATCGGGCGTTACCAGGAGCTAAGTTGGCAGGCGATCGCGTTTATGCTCAAGTCCGGGATAATCGCTATGACTGGTTTGGTAAGCGGTCAGAAACTTATGAGTCTGAGTATGTCGCTGATTGTGGTTGTGGAAAATGAACGGCAATTTACTCGAATTCGACTGGCATCTACTCTAAGCAATCCCTTGAGTCAATTTCAGATATGGGGATTGCTGATTCTGATACATGCAAACGTA
>JBCDHF010000322.1:0-5539 GCA_038750375.1 Cyanobacteria bacterium P01_H01_bin.15 | reverse complement strand
CCGATATGGGCCTCAGAGGCCATGACGACATTCACGAGCCCCAAGGAATCAAGCCTCACGTGAACCTCCTCGAAACAATCAGTATTGATCGGTTTGATATCAGTACAAGTGAGATGCCGGTTTGGATTTAAAGCAAAGCAAATTCCCATCAAAACCTTGCCCTGTGAAGATTTTGGCGATAGCAGGGCCAGTGGACTGCGCGGGGAAATCAACTGGTTCAACCCTGTCGATCGCCTCAGTTACCCACGGGCGAGACTGATCGAGAGGTTTTTGGCTAGAAAAAATCAGCGTTGCGACCAGTCGCCGCTCTGGAGAGGGTTAATACCAATTCTTCGTGATCGCGCTACAGATCGATGATCCCCCGCTATCGCCGCCCCCTTGAAAAAGGGGCTTTGGAGAATTCATATAGGTAGCTGTAATTTGCAGAACTGGTATAACTCAGCTAATGAGCCAAATCTTGGAGTTTTGCTTTGAGGTTAAGCAGGCCCTGACGCATCCGCGACTTGACCGTTCCTAAAGGAATATGCGTGTGACGGGCAATTTTGGCTTGACTCAGCCCATGATAAAAACCTAGCCATAACAAATCTCCCTGCTGGTCGGGTAGGGCTTGTAGTGCTTCTCGGACTTGGTGCGATCGCTCCCCCTGTGCTGCCCAATCCTCGGGCAGCGACAAAGCCTCCACAGACGCCCCCTGATGAGTCAGCCCCTTAAGAATGCGATGTCGATTTTTGCCCCTCTGTACACGATCAATCGCGCGATTGCGCGTGACGGTACTTAAAAACCGGCTGAGAGATCCACGGTTAGGGTCATAGGTCGATTTTTGCCAGAGAGTCAGAAAAATTTCCTGCGTCAAGTCTTCCGCTTCGGGGCCACTGTTTAAGATGCGCCAGGCGATCGTGTACACCAGCCGCGAGTAGCGATCGTATAAAGCCGCTAATGCCGACTTATTGCCCTGTTGCAGGGCAATAACTAAGGCTGCATCTGTCTCGTTTTCCCCAGGTGGAGATTGACTTGCAAGAAGTGAAAACGACATAGGCTAACCACCCCTCAAACGTAAAATTATCTGAAATCAGGCGATGCTTTAGCGGCGATCGCCCTACCGTTGGCCACTTAAGGCGACGGCACAAAATGTATTTGCAGCTCTCTGACGCGATCGCTGAGTCAACCCATCAACCAGCCCCGTTGCTGATGTGTATGAGCAGCTGATTTAGTCCACCACAAAGGAGAGGCTTAGCTAGACCCTGGTTCCTCTCCTTGAGAAGGAGAAGTTAGATGAGGTTTTCTCAAGTATGCACAACTCCAGCTTTCAACTTAGACGTGGTTTATCTTCCTAGCTGGTAGTCATGGAAAACCTCACCTTTTCTACCCCTTGAATCATCTGCAAGGCAAATTGAGCGGCTGTGAAATCATTGATTGACTGCTCTTTTGCTTGTAGTTCTTCTCGGATGCCATTCGCTAAATTTTTAATATTGATAACACTGCCGCGATCAATCATCGGGGGTTGATGATCTTCCACAGGCGTAAGATGAACTTGCCAATCACTCATCTCTGTGCCGTCTAATTTTCTTAACTCGCGCCATAAATTTGCGGTGCTGTCAGTATTAAAGCCAAAATGTAGTCCCTCTGGCTTGAGAGAGATGTCAACGGTGCGAATAGCTCCATCGAACAGACAAATAGAGACGTCTTCTGCGAGGCGATCGCATCGTAAAACTCTGAGCTTTTGAGCCTCGGTCATGGGGTTATCCCCGGCGATGGATAATGCAGAGCCATCGATTTGTAAATCGGGCCAGCCAGCGATGACGTCTGAGCGGATTAAGCAGCCACTGATGTGGTTTGCTTCACCAGTTAGCGGGGTATGGCGACTATCCTGTTGGACGTCAGGGTCTTGTACTCGACCAATGCTAAAAGCGCCATCCAGCAGCGACTCTACCCAAAACCAATCTAGCCAGAAGAACCGAATCGATTCTGGGGGAAGCATCTGTTCATCGGGGACTAAATAGTTAAAGGGGACCCCATATAACAGGCCGAGTCGCTCAAACCAGGTTTGGATCTCTTCGGGAAACTCAAAAGCCGCAGCATTACCCTCTGTTTCAGCAAATAGATGGGGGTAAAGCGCCTGTTGACTATCTTTAGCTAGCTTTTGGGCGTTGACACGTTTCCAGTTAAATAGGCGGGTAGCAAATTGTTTATCTTGGAGGACCAACAGTTGACCCAGCTGCCAGGCGGCGGCGTAGGAAATATCAAATAACCCGGTATTGGGGTTGTAGGCTATCAGTTGGTCGGCATTGCGAACCGCCAGTTGCGACAGCGCTAATGATGTGGGATTTTCTCCGGGTAGCAGAGGGCTGTGATACCAAGAAAAGGTTTTGCCGCCCTGTCGGAGATAATGGGGGAAGGGACGATAGCCTTTAGCCAGATAGGCGGCAGCGGCGGGATTTTCTGAGGTTGGTGATCTGAGGGTGTCTTGGTTGAGATTTTTGAGCAACCCTGTAAAATTTTGCTCGGAGTCAGCACAGGCAAAGCTCCAGCTTTTTAGTGTTACTAAACGGATATAGTCGTCATCGGTAGCATTTTGATAATCAAATTCGCCATTAGAAAATCGATTTTCTAAGGACACTAAATAAGCGGTGCTACCCCCATCTTGTTTGGGCAGTCGATTGCTGATTACCACAGACAACGGTTCACCGGTTTCGGAGTTGCCGCTTACCTGACGCACGTGAGCCAAATAGTCTAGATCTTCGGCTGTGGGTAGTATCTTGGAGAGCAGTTTTTTAGGCACATCAAGGACCGTAACGGTGTCATCGATCTGTTGCCCAGTTTCTAAGTCTAAACCGGGCCACTGGATGGTGTCTGTAGACGATGATTGTAATTTTCCTAGGGGAATGATTTTCGTATTTTCGGATTGCGCTAAGACGGCTTCAACTTGTGTTTCCCAGCCAGCAAACTCTCCCCGTAGCTGATTGGACTCACGCTTACTCGACTCAACGATCATGGCTTCATCCGCGATCGCCTTAATCCAGCCAATCGGTGCCGATAACAGGTGCTGCCACAGTTGTTCTTTTTGAGCTTGATTCAGCTCCTTGCCTTGGGCATCAGACAACGGCGTTTCTAAAATTGTTTCTTTCTGAATCGTGCGTAGGAGGGGCTCACCCTCGTGAACCAGAATCAGGGCTAACCAAGGAGCCGTTTGATTTTCGGGTTGTGTCAACCTCAACCACGGTAGGGTACTGTTGTTGAACGCAATGTGCGGCAGGATATGGGCCTGATCGCCGCTGCTACCGGCGGGTGGAAAAACCGCATGAATCTCAGGGGCGGTTAACCCAAAGCGATCGCCTTGAACGACAAACGTAAGCTGCGAGCTGAAGTCATCATTGATATCAGCGATTTTGACCGTTTGCTGAATGGCAAGTTTATATTTGCCCGCATCTAAAGCCGTCTGATGGCTTTGAATGAATTGGATTTGCCCCTGGGCAGTGGGATCTGTAACTCTAGTGCTCATTGTTCAAATTCGGTGTGAGATGGGTAAGTGTGAAAGGGCTATTACTCCGGCATTTAGATAGGCGTTGCCTGAAGAGAATCCCCTCCCTCGGAGGGGTGGCCGGAGCGGAGCGAAGGTCGGGGTGGGTCTGCCGGTGAGTAGCGTCAGCGGTCGAACCCACCTCCCCCTGCGGGGACTCCTCCTAAGAGGAGAGAAAGTACTTCAGGCGTGGTGCATTTAGTCGCTGGAGTAATAAATGTGAAAGGATCAAATGTGAAAGGACTAGACCGCTGCTGTTTCCAGTTGCGGCGCGATAATAAATGCCTGTTCGATTCCTTTAGCGGTTTCAAAGTCTGCTAAATCGATGCCAGCGATATCGGCATCCGATAGACCCAACCCTTTCAACAGTTGAGTTCTGGCATCGACTGTTTTAGCGGTCAGGCTTTCACCAATCGTTTGTTCTCTGGCATCTTCATCAGTCTCTTCATTTTTGGTAAACCGTGAACCTGACTGCCATTGATAGGCGTCTAGGACGGATTCGGTGTCGTAGGCGAGGTTCTTACGCTCGATCGGCTGAGTGATGCCAGACTTGGGTGGATTGGCGGGTTTGATGGTATAGCCAGACAAAACATTGTTGATCAAGCCTTCCCGAGTGGGGTCGGTGGTGTTGGATTCTCCCCACAATCCAGTCGGAACGTTTTTAGCGATGGGAACACATTCAAAGGCACTGCCTTGAGGAGATTCGCGACCATCTTCTTCGATTTTTACGAGAGAAATACGATAGTTCGATTCCGTAAATTCTCGATTGTTGACATCCATAGGGGCGATGCCGAAGGTTGTCGTTGCAGGCGTAATCCCCGAGGCGGTCTGGCGTCTACGTGAAACCTGTCCAGATTCAGCCGCCTTAATCGGAATCACCGAGCTGGCGGTAAAGGCAAAGTCTTTGGGATTAACGATCAAGAGTTCTGCGTCACCTTCGCCGATCTTGTGGAGTAAGCCACGCTCAACGGCAAGGGTGCAAACGTCTTGATCAGCCGGTAAGAACGATTGCTTAAACTCTGACCAGTCGAGAGCCGGGGGTTTCTGCTGAGAACGACTGCCAAAGCGCACAGTAAAGGATACGATCCGAAGACGAACTCTGGCTGTGCCGGAGAACTTGGGTCCCCAAATGTGCAGATCGGCACCGACTTGGATTGAAATTCTCCGGGTCCGCCGGAAAATGCGGAAGCTGTAGGAGCCGCCCAGATTAACGCCAATCCGCGCATCATAAAAATAGGGCTGCCAAGAGACAATAAAGTGGGCATAGGCCACAAACCAGGCTCTAATTCTGCCAGATTGCCAATTAGCTTCTAAGCGTCCGCCAGCCATAATCGCGGAGGCGGTGAGCGCGAAGTAGAGACTGCCTTTGACACTTAAGTTTTTGCTAATGCGCCAATTGAGCGCCAGAGGATCGACTCTGGGATAGTGATCTGGAACTCGGAACCGGGGATGATAACCGCCGACGGTGAGAACAAAGTCTCCTGCGTAGGCCCCAGAGAACCAGCTGTAGAAAGCGAAGCCACCGCTGAGCCGGCAATCCCGGTCAAACAGATAGGAGTCAGGCAGGATTTTGCCCTCGACTTGGAGGATGCCTTCGGCGGGGGCGAACCGGGCCACAATGGCGAAGCGGATTTGGGCCAGCGGCGGCACCAGAGGCTTACTCCTGCCGGGCGGCAGGGGCGGGGACACCAGGGTAGAGATGCCAAATAGGTCGAGGATGAATTGATCGCCGAAGCTAACAACGAGCAGGACGAAGGATTCAATAATTTTAAACGAGGTGAATTTGATGCCCACCGCCAGCAGAATGCGCCCAACTTTTGGGGGAATGGAGGGGCGGAGATCTTGCTGGATGGCGATTAATTCAGCGGGATCGGCAGGGGTGCGGTTGATGGCGGCGCGCACCAGCGGGAACTGAGGGATTTCGTCGACGGTTGGGGGGATCAGCTCACGGTTATAGGCGAAACCGAGGGCGAGTCCGGTAATGAAGAAGAAGGGGGGACCGCCGAGGGGTTTGTTGAGGAT
>JBCDHF010000321.1:0-5613 GCA_038750375.1 Cyanobacteria bacterium P01_H01_bin.15 | reverse complement strand
CAAAAATACTGTTAAATGAGGCGGCTTGCCCGGATGTAGCAGTCGTCAAGTTGACCCCCACAATCCCCGCAATACCCCACAACACTGATCTAATGCTTGCTAAACGCATACGTGCTCTCTCAAAATGAACGTTTCGTAATTTCACATGCGCAAGCTTGACCCATCAGATACTAGCCAAAACGGCAACTTCTAGACCATAAGAAAACCTTCGATTATTGAAATTTGATGATTGTCTTAACGGGACTGGCCGGATTCGAACCGGCGACCTAGCGCTTCAGATTGGTGTGAGTTTCCCCACTCTCTGGACTATCTCTTCACCCTAGAAAGAATTATCTCTCTCCGTAGGTGGCGGCCGTTATGGGATGGCGGTTTTTTTTTCGACGTGAAACCCCTCGTCGCCGCAACCCCTAGTCTCTGCACCTGCTCTACCAGGGTCGTAGAGTTTGGCTCAGGATTACCCTATCGATGCTGTTCCGGTCGGAACGGGACGACTTAGGCTTCCCTGAATTTGACCGCATTCACCCGCGCCGTTTCCGATCGCGGTGCCCGAGATTTCAGGAGGCGCTTGCTCTATCCTGCTGAGCCACAGCCCCAAATCGCCTCCCATGATATCAAGGCTTTACCTAGAGATATCTTTTTCTCCGATGAGTTACGTCAAAATTTACACAAGGGTACACCGGAATCCTTAAGAACCAGAGAGCGACACCAGGTTTTTCAAATTCTCTTCCAACTGAGCCATTAAGCTGTCCACGTCTGTATCTAGCTGAGTCCAGCATTCAGGTGGAGTCGGAGACGGCTGAAAATAGATGAGCTTTAGTTGACCGGGACCAATCACAATCCCGGCAACTTCAGTGTGGGGATCATAGTTCGCGACCACCCCCACTAATTCTTGAATGAAGTTATCAGTTTGGACATTCAGCTTATCCAAGGACTCTCGTGAGCAGGTCACAAAATGCGGTTCCGGGCGTAAATCGATCCCAAATGTATTGTCGTTCTGCCATTCCTGCTTGAGTGCCCACGCTAAACCCGCCAACTCCGTGCCATACTGCCGCACAAATTGATCAATTTGCCATTGCCAAGGTTCGCGGGCTTGCTGGGGTTGGGAACTGGTAAACATGGACAGGGTGCAATCTCTTCAAAATGCCAAGGTTAATGGTAGGTCAGTCGTTGCCCTTTTGAGCGTCAGCATTACAGAATTCGCAAAATTACTAAGTTTGCGATCGCAATACAATTTCCCAAAAAAAAGCCGAATACCCGCAGGTCTCGGCTTAAATCAGAAATCGTGAAAAGTCAGTATCGGGAAAGAAAAATTACATATCCTCAACTTCGAGCTTGGCAACTGCGATCGCACAAAAACAGAATGCAACCACTAGCGGCATCGGAGAATGGGTCCAGAAACAACTCCCTAAACCTGCCAGCGCCACGAACACTGCGGACCAAGACCACCACCGTTCTGCTCGAGATAACCCCTTAGTAGCTTTGATTGAGCGCAACACTTTCGATGGCACTGGCTCTGGCATAAAAGCTCCCGGAGGAAACGCCCAATACATGTTATTGGGCTCAATAATGAGATCCGTCCAACCGTTTAGGTCGCACCATTCTTTAACCCAATCGTCTGCAAAGTGTTTCATCTGGTAATCCGTCAAATATATTTCGTGTCGAAGGAGGTTTATTCAGCCTAATTTTTGATTTTGACTGAGCGAACCGAAGCGGCAATCAACTAATTTCGAAAAAATAGCTTAGCGCCAATTCCAGTAGCTAAATCATAGCGATCAGGGGTAAACACTCAAGGTTGAATAAAAGTTTCTTCACAAAAAACGCGTTTTCGAGAGCCATGAACCTACTTTCTGGGTATCAATACTCAGTCGCTTTGAGATAATGGTGAGTCTTTTTACTTATCGCGCCGCCACACTGCTTAATATTTGTTCACAGGTTGACAGGCAAACAGAGGAGCTATTGGGCGGGAGTTGACCTTGAATAATACGGCAAGGCTGTTGCGGTTCCCCTAAATTATTGAGCACTGCGATCGCGCCCGTGAAGTTTTGATTTTGGGTATAGTCCGTGACCGTAATCAAGGTCGGAATGCCTGCAGTCAAGGCAGACGTTAAGCCGTGACCTGAATCTTCAAAAGCCAGACAATTTGATGGCTCCAAGCTCAGGTGATTCAGCGCATATTCAAAAATATCGGGAGCCGGTTTTTTCTTGGGTACCATGTCTCCGGCGGCAATTACCTCAAACCAATCTAATGCGGACGGGTCTAATGAGCTTTTAAGTAGGGTTGTGACATTTTCGAGGGTGGTTGTCGTTGCGATCGCAAGTCGGACCTGGGCAGCTCTGGCCTCTTCAATTAAGCGCTTCACGCCAGGGCGCAGGGCAATACTGCCGCTCATCACAATTTCTTTGTAATAACCCGTCTTGAGTCGATGCAGCTCTTTGACTGTCTGGTCTAGGTCGGAGAATTTTCGCTCCCGCTCCATCGTCTGAAAATAATGTCTAAGGCGTTCTTTGCCGCCAGTTACGCTGAGCAATTGACTATATAACTCAATGCTCCATTCAACATCTTCTAATCCCGCCGCCTGAAACGCGCGATTGAAGGCTACCCGATGTCCATCTCGCTCGGTATCAGCCAGCGTACCATCTACATCAAAAATTAACGCTTGGAGAGAATGACTATTGTTAAAGCTCATCAATTCACTGGGGGAGGAAGGAGTTTATTCGCGATGTCACTTTACATCACCCCTTACTCTGAAGCAATCTGCAAACTTTCCTGTTGAGGGCTATTGACCGATTGACAGCCGTTGCCCGTGAGCTCTAATTCCGCAACGATGCGGGCTGTCTGCACAACCTGTAACATCTCCTTGGCACTCTGGTAGCGATTTTGGTGCATTTTTTGCATCGCTTTAAGAATTAGCGAGCGTATTAAAAAAGGGACGGATTGTGGAATCGCGACAGGTTGATTTAGATGGGCTAACTGGATTTGCTTCGGCGTCCCCACAAACGGGCGTGACCCTACTACCAGCTCAAATAAAATTACCCCAATCGCATATAAATCCGAGGCAGGGTAATAATGCCCATAATATCGTTCTGGTGCCATGTATGCGGGCGATCCAGTCGAGCTTGGGGTGCCACCTTTATCTCCGAAACGCTTGACAATGGGTTTAGAAATCCCAAAATCCGCGAGTTGTGGGATCGCAGGTTGACCAGACAGCAAGATATTGTCCGGCTTAATATCGCAGTGAACGACATCATGCTCATGAATGTAGTCTAGCGCTAACAAAATCTCTTCTATCCAGCGCAGGCTCAAATCCAACGGCAAAATGGTATCTTGCTCCATCATTGTTCGCAAAGAACCGCCATCGCAATAATCCATCATCACATAACGACAATTTTCGCTGCCCAGCACTCCCAACCAAGAGACAATATGAGGATGTCGTAACCTCACCAAAAAGTCGAGTTCTTGCAAAAAAAGCCTGGTCGACAACCGTTGACAATCCAACGACTTAAGCGCGACCACCTCTCCGGTAGCTTTATGGGTTGCGACAAATACCTGTCCATAACGCCCCTGACCGACCATTTCCCCTAGCTTGTAGGGGAGCTCAGATGATACGGTCGGGATAGTTGAGGGTAAGAGCATAGAAAAGGGTTATGTGAATAGGCTGCTGAAACTTATACGTTCTGAATCATCCTTGGTGCCAGTTTCGCCATCCAATACCGTATGAAACTTTTGAAATAATTGCCGGGCTTGCTGATAGCTGTCTAGGTCGCCCTGTTCGAAATAGAGCCTGGATGCCTCTCTCATGTCGCTGACCGCCTGCTGACGATTCGTTTCTCCATATAAGATTCCGCGCTGATGATACGCTCCCGCCATTTTCGGCTCTAAAGAGATCGCCTCACTAAAATCTGCGATGGCAGCGCTAAAATTACCTAACCGTTGGCGGCTAAGACCCCGTCGATAAAAGTTTTCTGCAGATTCAGCCTTGTCATCCAAATTCGGGCTGTTATCATCAATGGACTTAAGGTCGGCAACCGTAGTTTTGAGTTGGGCTACATCATATTCAAGCGCACCATCCGCCTCCTTCAGGCTCGTAACCCGAGTTTCCCACTCCGATAACAAACGTTGGTGAGCGTCCTCTTGCTCAGATAGGACGGCTGCCAAGGAATGATGATGCACTTGACTAGCTTTCGACAAGCGATCTCGATTGGCACAGCTCAGCATCACTGACGCAGATAACGGAACTGCAGCAAATGCCGCCTGATTAGTTATCAACGTAATAATAGTCCCTCCCACAGATGCAATTGCCGAAAATAATTCGGCACGTTCAAGAGCAGTTGAATGTATCCTCGATTTAGTCATGGTATGTCACCTAAAAATATAAAGGAGTAGAGTTTTTGGCTCGCTTGTTGTAGAATTCCTCTAGAAATTGAAGAAATGAACGAGTTTGAACGGTGTCAGCTCCCGACAAACAGGTCCGTGCAAGAGGTCAAATAGATGTTTAATCTCCGAGCAGGGCCTGACTAAGCTGAACAGCCGGCAAGGTCAGCTTTAACTCGGTTGGAGATAGCAAGCTTTTTAGGGCCTTCTGCAAAGACGAATAAGTGACTTCTGCCTGCTTGGTACAACCGGAAGCCTTTACAATCGTTCGCTGCCATAACAGAAAAGATGTACGGTAATGTTCTAAATCACCCATCAACATCACGTATGCACACCAACGCAGCACTGTGCGAAAGTCTTGACGGCAGCTCAAACTCACATCGCGCCCATTTATAAGAAACACATTGGGATCGAGCTCTCGCTTTTCAGTTTCCACCTGCGTCATTAATTCTTCTTCTGTGTCGCGAATTTTTTCATAACCTGAGATGCGCTCGTCAATGCCTTCCACATATTTTTCTAGAAAACTCAATTCAGCATCTGTGGCATAACGACCATCAGCGTCAATACTCAAACGATTTAGTTGGGTCAACATAATTGGCAAATCCTGCTATTTCAATCAAAAAAATACTCTCAAAATTGTCAAATATCTTGGCTACGCTCCATTACATCTTTCACCTGATTTTGGGTGATCTGTAATTGAGAAATCAAGGTTCGGATAATCAGCTTGCCTTTTGGAATCAAGACTTTTCCGGTTAGAGGATGTAAAATATTGTCTTCTGCTCGGCGACCAATTAACGATTCAATGTCGCCAATAATCTCACTGACATACATCCCTCCTGGGACCTCAACCACAATGCCATCATCCCAAACTTGCGCCTGGCAAGCGAGACGAGAGTTAGGCCGACAGCTAGTAATCACTTCTAAGGTCCGTTGCTCTCGACGGCTCATCGGTGACAGACTGTCTTCTCCTCCTTTCACATACACATGACAGGTGGCACAAAGACCCCGCCCCCCACACTCACGCAAAACATCCAGTTCATTTGTAAGTAGGGCCGATAAAAGATTGTCGTTGGTTTGAACAGCCGCTTCTTTGCTAATTGGCTCTAGCTTGACTAATTTTGCCATTGTCTTGTTGAGGAATCAGAGAGTTTGGATAGTTAATCAGTAGGAGGAAGTCTTTTTAAACGAGTCAAAATTGACTCATGGTCTAAATCGTCTTCTACCCATGCTCTTGCTTGGCT
>JBCDHF010000320.1:0-5631 GCA_038750375.1 Cyanobacteria bacterium P01_H01_bin.15 | reverse complement strand
GTAGTACATCCATACATTGGGGTCGTCAGTTTCCAACCGAGGCACTGCCGTTTGGGTAACACCCTCGAACTGACGGATTAATGTGGCAATAGTGAAATAGCTCGGGCGTAATGATAGATCGTTCCTCGCCAAGCCAGCCCCGGTATGCTGAGTACCACCAGATCCCGTTTCCCTGTAGATGAAGAGTTTTTCGACGCCATTGGCAAAGGCAATCATGATGGCTCGGGGAAGCTTAGCGGCTTGATAGCGTTCATCTAAACCCATTGGGCCATCAACATCATAACCCATTTCCGTAATCCAAATTGGCATTTCTTTTTTAACTCGGTTGCGCCAGTGAGAAAGATCTTGCAGCTTCATTTCCAGAGTTGGTGAATTCTCCGAAGGCTTGCCTGTCCGCCGGGCATTCGGATCATCAGTTGCCGTTTCTGGATCTGACTTGCCCGTGTAGAAGTGTGCACTGAGCACATCGGTTAAATCCAATGGCGTCTTACCATCGGGATACTTGAATGTCGCCATCGTATCGATGACATTAACGTCTATGCCTGCCCAACCTCCGTTAAGAATACGTGCACTAGGGTCTGCCTCTTTGACGCCTTCTACCCCGGCGCGGTAGAGAGGATAGAATTCATCTAGTGTTCCAACAAAGAATCCCCAACTAGGCGCATTAAGATTTTGCTCATTCCAGAGCTCATAACTCGTGATGAGGTTGAGTCCAGTACGTTGGTCAGGTGTCAAAAGCTTTTCCTCCGCGACTTCGGCGGCACTGTAACGGGCCACCGCCTGAAAGATGGCTTTTTTGTAGGAATTCAGGTCTTTGGGCAAATACCTATCCCGATTTTTGGTGACGTCTTCGGGAGCGGAGGTAGCCCACTTTGGAGTTTGAAAAATGAAGGGGAGAATTGAAATACCTGCTTCTTGATAGGCTTCGAAAAGGGCATCAAAAGGGACCACCCAGGGTTTAACGCTACCGTCGAACCGGAAATCGTTCTCGCTTGGATTGTAGAATTGCCATTTCAGATTCTCGAAACGTACCCAACCAAACCCAGCTCGAACCAAAAATGGCAACATTTTGAGGCCACTTGAGTTGATGCCAAAGCGCGAGTCGGGGCTCGGTTTTATTTCTGTTTCTGGCATCACAAAGAACCCAGAAACATCAACGCAACGATAGCCATCACTGTCTACGGCCAAGCCAAAGAGGTAGGCTCCTGGCTTTAGGGGCTGTGATTCTTTGAAAGTGACTAGGTCATAGCTCTTGGGAGCAATTGTTAGCTGTGTTTCCTGAGTGGTAATTTCTTTTCCAACGGAAGGAATCGTGAACGCTTCGTCAGTGGGACCATCGTAGACCATGAGCGATCCCATAGCGCGAAAATGCCCGGGGAGTACATCGTCTCCGTTAGAATGGCGAAGCCGTAGATAACGTGCAGATGTTGGCTTCGGAAGCTCGACTGTTTGGATGCCCCATTTTTTTTGGATATTCATGTTCTGTAGGCCTTCGATGGGGGTGTAATCATCACCATTCTCTGAGCCATAGATGTCAAGCATGCGCACCCAATTGGCATCCGCCGCTCGCCATTGAATGTGGGTAATGAGGCGAGATTCACCTAAATCGACAAACTCAAAAATTTCGGTTGGAGGCGATTCTCCTTTGGGGCCTGAATAGCGGTAGAACGTCGAAGGATCTTCATCGGTAAGGGCGTTTTCATTCTTACGTTCATTACGAACCATGAGCCAGCTTGGTTTGCCAACAGCATGGTTACTGCCCATAACAGGATCGGGCACCTTGGGAGTTTCGAAGTTCGAGTTTAGCTGCACCGAGCTGACGACTTTTAGTTTCAACGATTGATCGGAGAAGTTGTGGATCAAGGCTTGCCCTTGAACTGGCTTTCCGGGTTCAGTCCATGAATCTGAAATCACTTCTACTTTCAAAGGAAAACGGGGAGTTTCGGTTACCTTGCTTAATGCTGTAAGAGCATCGACACCCAGCGAGCTAGGCCCTTCTCGTCCCACAAACCAAACAATATTAATTGATTTAAGTGGGAATTCTATTTCCCCACTTTTGTCGTTTTGGCGGTAGGCATGGCGAAATCCTTCTTCTCCGTCATCTCCTAGGTTAAATTCAACCCATTCCCAACCATCCCAATAAGCATCCTGCAACGCAAAGAAACTCTCTCCTTCCGAGTCGTAAATTTGAATACCCACTTTCCCTACGTTAGATTCTGGAGTGAGGTAAACCCACATCCCCAAGGCTTCAAAAGTTCCTTGAGGATTTTGCGCAATGATAAAATCCCCTTTGCCTCCGCCAGTGCCGGCTTCGGCCGAAAACTGAAGAGCATGAGCTCCAGTTTTGGCTTCGATATCTAGGTAGGGTTTTGCCGAAGGAGACTTCAGCCGGTAAGTCCGCATGCCTTTGACGCTACCCTCTTCTAAAGGGGAGATGAGTTGGCGTTGCAAATCCTTGGATGCTGAACCCATTAGGCTGTTTTTGGGTATCAGGGGTTCCTTTTCGGTTTGACCATGACACGATAGCGAAAACGTGAAACAGCAAAACCCAAGAATAAGGAAACAAAGCGATGGTCGATAAAAGCAAAATGATCTGCAAGACATGATATTAATTACAGCTATAGTCTGATAAAATACAAGCTGTTATTTTATCTCAAAAAGGCTCTTCTATCCAAGGTACATTTGGACTTAACCCCCATTATTCATAATTAATCTTTTATTATCTGCTGCTTATGCCATTTGCAACGGAGAAGCTTCTATTGAATTTTCAGCTTCTCGCACTCAGATGGATTGATAAATAAAAGTTGCTTAAATAATCAAAGCATGGCAACATAAGATTAGTTCATTCAATTGTATAACTGATCTGAAACAGCGCCGTTTATCAACAATGAAGACCAGAATAAATAGAACTAATTTTAACTGCCTTTTTGTTGCTGCCTTTCTGTTCCTGAGCAACTTTGCAATTGCTGTTGAACCCGAAATTGATGAGGTTTTGACCGAGACCAAGCAATTGAACTCAACTGGAGGTAAAAAGGCCACTGAGCCAACTCCTGATAACTCCCCTTCCAGCACTGTCAAAGGTGATCATGACAATAACATAGATATTGCTTCTAAATCGTCCTCACCCACCCCTCTTCTTGACGAAGGCTCCCAACAAGCATCGGACATCAGTGGAAACGATACGGTTGCCCCCTCAAAAATGAGAGTCATTTTAATGGCGGGACAATCCAATATGCATGGTAAGGGCAGCCGGAAGGATTATGATCGCAGTCTTGGCGACGTGCCTGACCACGTGACCTATTTCAGCAATACCAAAGGCTCACTTACCGACTTTAAACAATCAGATTCATTTTATAATTCATCCTATTTTTTCGGCCCTGAAGTCATGTTCGTCAATAGCCTAACGAACGAGACTGATGAAAACTTTGTGGTGATTAAGTTTGCTGTTAGTAGCACAACACTCAATGATTGGGCTCCTGATGGAGAACTCTATAAAACCTTCATCGCAAATATTCGATCGGCACTGGACGATGTCAGTAATCCAAATGGATATCAATTCGATGCCTTGCTCTGGCAGCAGGGTGAATCAGATTGTTACAACCGAGGTTTGGCGATCAACTACCTCGCGAACTTAGAAAACTTTGTTGCCAATCTCCGTAAAGATCTCCAGGCCCCTGAAATGTCTATTATCTTAGGGATGGCAACACCTCCAAAGGCGAAGCATGATACTGAAGTACAAGAGGGCCAAAGGACCTTCGCTAATGAGGATCCACATGCTAAATTGATTATGACTGAAGACTTAGTCCGTCGGGAAAAGGACCGAATTCACTATGATTCGGAAGGCCAACTTGAGCTGGGTACGCGGTTCTTTGAAGCCTACCAAGAATTGAAAAAAACGCCCTAGACTCATCCGAATGTACCTCGCTTTGCGTGAAAAAAAACTTTCCATCTCCCATCTTTTCTTCAGCGGTTCTGAAGTCCATAGATCGAGCTGATAGAATGCGTCATTTTCTTCAGTAAACTGCTAGTAGCTCGTCAAAAAGTGGAGCTATCGGGGAGTAGAAGGAGTTGGTAATGGTGGGGACAAGAGTTGGAGGAGATAGAGCCAAAGAAGGGTGGCTTGGCGCATCCACTTCTTGAAGTTCCGGGCCGCAGCGGCGAGCTGGAGGCTGATCTGATCACCAATGGCACAACGCGCAGGAAATTGCGGGCTAGGCGGAAGTCGTTGTTAAGGTGGTCCATGACCAGTTTGATCGCAGCTTCACAGCGGAAGCGTTTCTTTATTTCCCGTCGTGCGCTATCACCTTTTTACCCCAGCCTAGCCTACCAAACACGACTTTTTAAGGAACGACTAGCCCCGCTGGTTACCGCCGACAAAATCATGAACAAACACCGGTCTTGTTTTGATCGGATAAAAGGTCATTATTGTCAACTTATGGTTCAAAAACGTAAGCGAGCTCATAGCGATGCATCGATGAAAGAAATCGCCAAACGTTGTGATGTCACCACGTCAACGGTGTCCAATGTTTTGCGTAATACCCCCAGCGGGCGGATGAGTGACGCGACTCGAAAGCGTGTTTATAACGAGGCCATTCGCTGTGGTTTCCATACGCGCTGGGATCAGCGTATTGACGCTTCCAAGAAGCATATTGCCTATGTCATTCCCGATCGCTCTGTTGTCTATCGAGGCGGGACTTTTTACCATGAGTTGCTGAGCAACCTTCGTCTCCACGAGGAAACGACTAATTTTCGTTTTAGTTTGTATGTCTTGGACCGTGAATGCCCAGAGAAAATCTTTTATCGCGCAGTATGCGAAGATCGTTGTGACGCTGTCCTGCTTTCACGCTATGGTCCAGGTAAAATGCTTAATGCGGTGGCGCAGCTTCTTCCCGTTCCATTGATCAGCATAGGGCGATCCGAGGGACTAATCTGTTCGTCCATCGGCTCAGATGATTATTTTGCGGGTCAGATTGTGGCGGAGCACTTTTTTGAGGCGGGTTTTCGATCATTTGCGGCATTTGGAGATAAGCGCTTTAACTATTTACCGCGCATCCCTGGTTTTTTTCAGTCCTTGACTGATTGGGGAATCCCCAAGGAAAGCCAACATCAGTTTTATTCAAGTGACGGCACTGGAATTCGGGCCGGCCAGGAAATGGTCGATCAATTTCTGGCCGCGAAGGTGGAAATGCCGACAGGTATCTTCTGTAATTCAGATTTGATCGCAATTGGAGCCAAGCTAGGTTTTCTAGAAAATGGTGTAGAAATCGATAAGTGTATCGGGATAGTGGGCTGCGATAACTATAGAGACGGTGGTCAGTCTATATACGGCATCACGTCAGTTGACTGGAATAGCCAACACTATACCGAGGTCTTAATCGATTTGTTGAAAGACACTTTTGACGGCGGCCCCATTCAGCATCGATTAATTCCATGCTCGTTGAAAAATCGAGCAAAGTCGCGTTTGGTAAGCCTGTCTAAAGAATCGATCAATTAGGATTCCATCCTAGGTTTCCGTGGGCGGAGCTGTTTGGCAACCAACATTTAAATTTACTTTCCAACCCGCAGTTAGCTCCTGCGGGTTATGAAGCTTACCCTGTCATTAATTTCTCGACCGGCGGCGGCGCCGAAGGC
>JBCDHF010000319.1:0-5656 GCA_038750375.1 Cyanobacteria bacterium P01_H01_bin.15 | reverse complement strand
TGTCCGCTTTTGCTTAACCCGAACTCAGGTTAAACCAGGTTTGATCAAACGTTTGATATGGCGATGGTCTTGCTCGACCTGATTGTTCAGATCCTTGACGGGACGGAGTTCGGTCTCTTTTGGAAGCCCTTTTTCAGTTTTGAGGTCTTTCACTGCTGCCGGATAAGCGGCATTCTTGTCCACGTTGATCACACTAGGCGTGACGTATGAGGTGCTTTTAAAGCCTTTTTGAGAATCATTTAGCAGCTTTGGCGTTCCGTTTTGCACTCAACATAAAGTCCAGCGTCTGCCCGTTCGAATCCACAGCTCGATCAAGGTATTTCCACTGCCCTTTGACTTCCACGAAAGTCTCATCCACTTTCCAAGAATCGTTGGCTGGGCGTAGATGTGGGCCGCAACGCTTATCTAGTTCTGATCCATACTGCAAGAGCCATCGATTAATGGTGCTGTGGTCTACCGAGAATTCTCGTTCGACCACCATTTGCTCAAGATCCCGATAGCTCAGGGAATAGCAGGTATACCAACGGACGTTGAGTAGGATGATTTCAGGCTGAAAGTGCTTCAACTTAAAATAGGACGGATTGAGGCATGGACTCGGATCAATTAAAAGATGATCGCGAGCCCAATCGTATCATCCCGCTGTTTTTGCGACAGAATCTATTTGCGCCTCCCCAGTCTGTGATCGCAACGAGTGAGTGGTTAGAACAAATTAGGTCTCAGCCAAATTATTGGCAGCAGCTCCTGGAAACAATGGCGATTCAGCGAGCAGAGCATTGAGCGAACCGTTTACAATTCAGCAGGACAAAACCCGAGTAAATTTTCATATATGACGAATCAGGCGCAAATTCCCGTGGTAGTCAATGGGGCTCTCGGCAAAATGGGTCGAGAAGTGATTAAAGCGGTGCATGGGGCTCCCGACATGATGTTATTGGGTGCAGTGGACAGTAATCCGGTCCTAAACGGCCAGGATATCGGGGAAGTGATTGGAATTGGTCCCCTTGAAATTCCGGTGCTCAACGATCTGCAAAGTACGCTGTGTTCCGCGACTCAGGAGAAAATTCAGGGCGTGATGGTGGATTTTACCCATCCGAACAGCGTATACGACAATACGCGCGCGGCGATTGCCTATGGGGTGCGACCGGTGGTAGGGACGACCGGCTTAACGGATACGCAACTTGCTGAGCTGACAGAATTTGCCGAAAAAGCAAGTACGGGGGGTCTGATTGCGCCTAATTTTGCCATTGGGATGGTGTTGTTGCAGCAGGCTGCGATTGCGGCGGCTCAATATTTTGACCATGTGGAAATTATTGAATTACATCATAATCAAAAAGCTGATGCGCCCAGCGGTACCGCCATTAAGACCGCTCAGATGCTATCTGAATTAGGCAAAACGTTTAATCCAGCCCAAGTTGACGAAACGGAAACAGTTACTGGTGCCCGTGGCGGAACAGTTGGGGAGAGTATTCCGGTGCACAGCATTCGACTTCCCGGCTTGATTGCCCATCAAGAAGTTATTTTTGGCACCACGGGTCAAATTTACACTCTGCGTCACGACACTAGCGATCGCGCTTGCTATATGCCAGGGGTTTTGCTGGGGATTCGCAAAGTGACCGAACTAAAGACTTTGGTGTACGGTCTAGAGAAAATACTGTAGTCAGACTCTGTTGGGAAAATAATCCTAAATGTTGGTTCCCCTTACCCGCGAAGCGTTTGAACGATTACTGCCGTTGGTCGCAACAGGTCCGCAATACACCCATTATTGGGAGACAGTAACAGCGACTCTGCGCCGGGCTCTCGTTTCGTTTATTGCCGTCGTTGCCCTATGGCTATTTGAAGTTATTTTTCTGCGGGGCGGCTCCCAGACCCTATTTTTCATTCTGATTGTGTTGGCCGGACTGTACTGGCTTTGGGGGCCTATTTACTGGGCCAGCTTGCGAAATGCCAATTACCGGCGCTATCCCTTTAGTGGATTTTGGCGCGGACCTATTGTTGATGTGTTTATCACCGAAGAATTGATTGGCGAAGAGCAGACGGTGGACGAACAGGGACGGCTAGTGATTGTTGAAAATCGTGAGCGGCGGATTAATGTCGAGGTGGCTGACGGGCGAGGATTTCAGGCCGTTGTCCAAGCGCCGCTACTGCGCATCCATAAGTCGATTCGTCGGGGACAGGTGGCGGAATTACTGGTTCTTTCCAAGGATCCCGATTTAGAAAGGGTTTCCCGTGTGAGCGATATTTATGTTCCTCAACTTGATCTGTGGGTCGGCGACTATCCTTACGTCAGCAGAGATGAGTTCATACAGGTCAGTAATCGCATAGGCAATCGCCCTACCAGTCGAGCCCGGGGGTCTCGCCGTTCGGGGTCGTCAACTAAGCGTAAACCCAAGAGCGCGACTGCTCGTGAGACAAATCGGCCTCCGATGCGTCGCCCCGTAGCAAGAAATTCGCGATCACAAAATCCTTCTCGTTCCCGAGAGCGCTGAGGAGGACATAAAATTTTTTTCACCAGGGCACCCGAGCGGTAACGATCATTAGCCACGGGTGTCCCCACCAAAACAGCAACACAAACCCCAGGACGCCGAGGTAGGCGGGGCGAATAAACTCTTTCCACTGTAAGGTTTGACGCCCATCCAAGACGGCAGCAAACGGAACGATCGAGGTTCGTTCTTTGACCTTTTCAAAGGCGTCTCCATATTTGTGCTGCCAGCGACGATCGCCATGCCAAACTGCGAACAGATGGTGAGCAATGAGACCGAAACAGGTTACCAACATAAAGGATGTGCCCAGCCATAAAGCATGGGCGACACACCAAATGACTTGCCCCACCATTTGCGGATGTCGGGAGATACGAATAATGCCTGTTTCATACAAGTGAATTTCCGGCTTTTGTAGCGCTGCAATCTCCAATAAATTAAACGTGGCGGGATAGAGAAAAATAAACGAAATCAACGACAAGATCCAAACAGTTAACTTGACACCCGGCACCGCCTGCCATTGCCAAAGCTGGAGCCCATCGTAACGATGATTGAAAAAGTAAACAATTAATATTGCCGCAAAAGGGATACTGACTAGGGCAAACAGAACTCGATAGCCCCGCGCTCCGATTATTTTTTCCCCCCGAGAGCGTAAAGCAGCCAATCCACTATGTGCGATCGCAAATCCCAACAATAAGCCCAGCATGATCGCATGGCTAGCGATCTGTGAAGCAAACTCTACTCCGTCCGAAACTGACATATTTTCTGTGAAAAAGCCTTGAGGTCATGGGAGCACATCCAGCCAACATCTCTTTCTGAGGCTCTGGGAAAAGGATTGACATCAAGTCACCATCAGAACCGAATATTTTTTGGGCGCTCCCTTCAGACGGCTACCCTAAACTGAACGCTGGTAATTTGCAACTGTAGACACACCCTAACGGGAACGGATGTGAATTTACCGCCATATGATACTGTCAGGATCAGGGACTCTGCTGGCAGTCGCTATGATGATCAAAACTATTGTCTGTCCCTTTTTTCGCCATTTTCCCCAGGAGTAGCCCATGGCCGACGAGATCCCATTTACCTTGGATCAACTGCGGATCCTGGCGGCGATTGCCCATGAAGGAAGTTTTAAGCGAGCCGCCGATAGCCTGTTTGTCTCTCAACCAGCAGTCAGTTTACAGGTCCAAAATCTCGAAAAGCAATTGAATGTGCCGTTGTTTGATCGCGGCGGGAGACGAGCAAAATTCACAGAAGCCGGGCAACTCCTGCTTGACTACTGTGAAAAAATTATCACCCTCTGCCAAGAAACGTGTCGCGCGATCGAAGACTTGCAAAATCTCCAGGGAGGCACTCTCATTGTCGGAGCATCTCAAACGACCGGTACCTATTTGCTCCCGCGGATGATCGGACAATTTAGGCAGCTATATCCTGATGTCTCGGTACAACTCCAAGTTCATTCTACTCGCCGCACATCTTGGGGGGTGGCCAACGGTCAAGTCGATTTAGCGATTATCGGGGGGGAAGTCCCCTCTGAGCTCCAAGAAACCCTGGAAATTATTCCTTACGCCCAAGACGAATTGGCTTTGATCTTGCCGGCTGGGCATGAGCTGGCTCAAGTCGAAGCAATTGATAAAGAAGATCTCTACACACTCCATTTCATTACTCTCGATGCCCAATCGACCATTCGCAAAGTAATTGATAAGGTTCTAACGCGTTATGAAATCGACACCAAGCGCTTCACCATTGAAATGGAACTCAATTCCATTGAGGCGATCAAAAATGCCGTGCAGTCTGGTTTGGGTGCTGCGTTTGTTTCCGTAACTGCGATTGAAAAAGAGTTAGAAATGGGCATCATTCACCGCTCCCGGATTAAAGGGGTTTCTGTAATTCGAAATTTATCGCTTATCTATAACCCCAATCGCTATCGCTCCAAAGCAGCAGAAGTCTTTAGCCAAGAAATTCTGCCTCAATTTTCTTCCTTAGGTGAGCCTTTTCCGCTAGCGCCCCACGCCGACGAGTCCAACCGCTCGCGGCTTATTTCTCCGGCGACTTCTGTACTGTAGGCGTGGTCATAAAGCGGTAAACTCAGACGGAGTTGCTTACGGAGTATAGATTTGGGCGTTGAACTGCGCAGCTACGTATATCTAGATCGCTTACAATCCCAACACGCCGCCTATATTGGCACGGTCGCGTTGGGTTTTTTGCCGCTGCCGGGAGATGCTTCACTCTGGATTGAGATTTCTCCAGGTATTGAAATTAATCGCATTACTGACGTTGCCTTAAAATCTGCTTCGGTTCGCCCCGGAGTCCAGTTTGTCGAGCGTCTGTATGGGTTACTGGAAATTCATTCCAATCGCCAAGGGGAAGTCAAGGTCGCCGGACAAGCGATTCTCGATGCCTTGCAAGCCCGTCAGAAAGATTGCCTCAAACCGCGAGTAGTCTCCAGCCAAATTATTCGCAACATTGATCCCCATCAAGCCCAGCTTATTAATCGAAACCGTCGTGGGCAGATGCTATTGGCAGGTCAATCTTTGTATGTTTTCGAAGTTCAACCGGCCGCCTATGCGGCTTTGGCGGCTAACGAGGCGGAAAAAGCCGCGCTAATAAATATTTTGCAAGTGACGGCTGTCGGTAGTTTTGGACGCCTTTATTTGGGCGGAGAAGAACGGGATATTATGGCTGGTTCTGCTGCCGTATTGGATGCGATTGAAAACGTAGCAGGTCGCGACGATCTGACCAAGACATTGGAATAGAGGTGCATGGCAAATCGAGATCATCTTTATTGGGTACAGAGCGAGCCGGAAACTTGGCTGGTTTGGCGCCAAGAGCATCGCGGCTCGCTTAATTTACAACATGCACAGCTGAGTCATGCTGATTTACAGGCTCGTGATTTGACCGGCGCAGACTTAAGCTATGCCCATTTAGCCCATAGTCAACTGCAACAGACCCGTTTAGTTGCAGCGACTTTGTCTGGGAGTAATTTGACTGGCGCCGTTTTGGCGGCAAGTGATCTCAGCAACGCGACATTACAAAATGTTGATTTAAGCCTTTGTAGTCTGCGCAACGCCACTCTTCTGGGCGCGAACTTGAGCCAAGCCAACCTATCTGCTGCCAATTTACAAAATGTAAATGCGATCGCAACCCTTTTTCAGTCCGCTAATCTAAGGGGTGCCCTGCTG
>JBCDHF010000318.1:0-5680 GCA_038750375.1 Cyanobacteria bacterium P01_H01_bin.15 | reverse complement strand
GCTACTCGTTCTGAAAAACGAGGGATACTAGAAGACATCCAGCTTACCGCATGAACGTACTCACAAAGCTCACCAGCTGTTAGCGGAGCATTTGAGTTCATAATTCCCGAAATATTCTTCGGGTTAAATCGCACGCCATGTTCGTCAATAATCCTTCCGCACCACTGCGCTTTTGTCAAGAAGAACTCGGATTTCGGCAAAGAAATGATGAGGCGCCGGGTCCGACAGATTTCGAAAAATCTTCGAAGTATTTGCAAAAGCTGATCTTCTGATTCGGCAAAAATCAAAAAATCATCCAGCCAAGCCTTGTAATGGTCGCGTAACTCAATGAAGCAAGGTTCAACCTTTTCTTGAAAATTGGCTGCCGAGTTGCATCCACCTTGTGGAGTACGAGTAGGCATGACCACACCATTGGCTGCCATGAACGCATAAAAAGCCTGACTGTCTGGATCTAAAGGCGCCTGCCAAAAACTACTACAAAAGTCAATCAATGCAAATCGTTTGGCTTTTCGAGTGTCAACCAATTCGGCGTCTATGTTTGGCATAGGCCAGGAAGTAGACTGGGTGGCAGCATTGATCGCGCGGTAGTCGATTGCCATACGGAACATAGCCGGCGGTTTTTTTGGCACAACAAGCGGCATTGAAATCCATTCAGGTGAAATTGCTGGTTTCACAAAACCCATTCGTTTAAGCTCTCCCACATATCGGCTGATAAATACGCGCTTCTCTAACGGGTATTTGCGTGGCTTCGCGCGGACAGGAATAGCATTCGTTTTCAAACGAATCTTTAGCGGCTCGATGTCTACTGGCTCTCCGGATCCAAGCTTCATTTTCACAACGTCTGAAAATTCGTGAAGCAATTTATCTAACGTGTTCAAACCTTCAGACGAAATGTTGTTATTCTTGGCCTCACTGAGTTTTTTCTTGTGCTCCGCCTTTTTTTCTTCAGGATTCTCCTATCCGAAATCGAGCCTACCTTCTTCGTCATCTAGATCCTCTGAGTCCGCTCCTCCATCTGTTTGATTTACGCCTTCCATTATTCGAGCTACGCGTCCCATCTTGTCTTCGCTACCATTATCCAGAAAAAGAGACGGAACGTCAATAATTGAGCCGTGTTTGTCGGCTGCTGCGGAAAGAATGTCACGTGTATGAAATCCCAGCTTTTCCAATAGCGGTCTTCCAATGAGCGGCTCACCGACCTCTTGGTTGGTAACGAGCCATTTGACTCCCCGAAGCATTAAGGCTGTACCATGTCGTATATTGAGCTCTATGTTCATGGTCAATGTGTGTGTACATTTGATCACAGCTTGGGTTCCGTCCTCAAGTAGAGCCGCCATACGGAAATCGCGGGGACGCAAGAGTGGTTTCGGATCACAAACTACTCCTGCTGAATTGATTTGAGCTATGGTACTAAAATCGATAATATTATCATCCGCTCCAATGTCAGTACAGATAGTACCGCGCCATTTCTCTTCAAAAACTGCCCCGAAATTGACGCTATTGAAGGATTCATCAACGATGTTCGTATCAGCCGTGCGTCTTGCAGAGCCAGCTTGTCTTCTTTTCTTCTTGTAATATTCCTCAAGTAATTTATCTTTTTGCTTTTGAGAGCAAGCGGTACAATCACGCATGAAATGACGGATACCCTTTTGCGCATGCTCCTCCAAAAGGCAAAGCGGTGGTTCCTTAGATGATTTAGAACGATCATTATTTCGGCTAGAGCCTGCTTTATGCTGATGATCACCCTTTTTGGATGCATTATGTTTGTCCGGATTCTCTTCTATAGGTGTGTAGGTATTACATTTCACAGCCTCCTGTACTAAAGTTTTCACAAACAATTTCACGTTTTTCTCCAGATAGTCATCGTACTGTACCCGACGCGTCATTTCTTGCTTCAACACTTTCGGACTAAATTTTCGGAGCATCAACTTGACCGTGAATTTAGAATTTGTGTCACGGAAATCGCCGTATCCAATGGCTTCGAGTCGTTCGAAAGAATCAGCACAATATTGTGTTATCCGTGCTGCAGGGTCTTTGATGGTTGTCGGTATTTCGAGTGAAGCGAGCGCTTGATCAATAACAGATGGGTCAACACCTTCCCGCGTTGTTGAAGAGACAATCGACGTAATGTACATCTGAATATGAGTATCGGATAGGTCTTTAGCTTCTGTAACCTTTGGTGCTATGGTATCAAACTTTCCCATAAAAAAAAGGCTCTTAAGCAAAGAGCGGTCAATGCTTGCTGAGTAAGGTAGCATCGACAGGGAAGGCAACTCTCCCTTCTTTGCAGTGATCTCAACCTCGTCCCGCTCACGTTCCTTCAAAAAAGCTGCGACGTCGATAGGGTCGACACTTTTGAGAATTGGAGCTGAGATTGGTGTAAAAATTGCAGCGGCTCCGGTCGAGTGGCTGGAACTCCCAGACGAAGAAGCCATACTGTCAACGTTGAAAAATTTTCTTCTGCCTTGGAAACGTAGAGGACTGCAAATGTTTGAATCGTTTCGCTGTATCTGACGTGTGTTCATCCGCGGAATAAACAGCTTAGAAATTTCTGTGGTCCGTCACAGCGGATCGAGTCAAACCGGGCGAGAGTAGTAGTTGAAGTTGTGGTGTCCAGCTGCTCGGCGCAGGCCTGGAGATATGTAAAGAGGCGTCGGTGGGTTTCCGACGAGGTGGCGTGTGCCGATGTCAGTTGCGCGGTCAAGCGCACGAGAGTGTGAAGGTGATCGGGATCGAGGAGTGAGTTTCACCGGACTGGTGAAAGTCACCATTTTAATACTAATCTAAAATGCTACATCTATGTTACCCAGAGAGATGGTCATGGGTGACATAGCACCAAAAGGGAAACAAACCTATGGTAAATAATATCAATGGATCTCCCTGCGATCTAGGGGTCAACAATGACATGTGGGTTGGGAGCGACCTACGTTTAGGCGCGACCCAATAAATTGGTAGCTCGCCACACTGCCCCATGAGATTCATCGATAAAAATTGAATTGATATGTTATCGAGGTGTCTCATTCGATTAAGAGCTGCCTCTTGCATTTCTGAATGAGTTCTTTTCTCTGTGGATGAGCGCTTAAAAATTCCTTAACCATATCAGGAATATCTGTAAATAAATCGGAAAGTGAATGCCATGTCCAATCTCGTTCATCTGGTAGTCCTTCCCATTGAACGCGGAGGAAAAGACTTTCGTTATCTTCACCCACATCAGTAATTTTTTCTGCAATTTCATAGCGCGACTCAGACATGTCTGCTAATTCCAGAATTTCTTTTGGGACTTCTTTTCCAAGAAACCCATCATTATACTTGATCATTCTAGTGCAGTGTACTCGTTCTGCAGTACCACCACGAAGTGAACTAATGCCATAAACTAGGGGGCTGTGAATTGCAGTGATTCGTTTAGGACCGCTCCATTTGAATTTGAGCTTGTGACCTCGGTCAGTTGCACGGCGAACGAGAACAAAATCTCCGATTGCAAACGATGGGGAGATCAGATTAGTCGCTTTGTTATGTGCGGAAATTGCTCTTGCACGTCTCTTCATAGTTAGCATGCTGACTTCTTTGTGCATTGCTTGTAAAGATTCCTGCAGTTTGTCAATTTTGACCAATTGAAACGCCTTCCCTGCTGACAAAACTTTTGCATCCATTATAGAAGTTGATGCTTGAACCACCTGCGATATTGGTTTCAACGGCACTATTCCAGTCATGACCTCCAGAGGGGTTCGGGCCGTACCATTCTCACGGTATCCGAGGCGGTCAATATTAGCTTCATTCAATGCAGTTGCAATTGTTGGAATAATGGAAGTCCAATCGGTTGGTGCAAGCTTCCATTCTGCTAATAGAGAGCGAGTAGCTGCTAAAATTGATCTCATGAGAGATTCGACAGTCCCATTAGCCCAAGGAGAGTAGGCCACAGTATGATGGTGTCGAATGTGATGAAGCCTAGCCAAATACGATACTACCTCATTTTTAAAATGAGATCCTTGATCTGATACCCAGATTTTAGGAGAACCGAAGACTCTGGTCCATCTTGCTAATACTTCAGCCACATGCTCTGCGTTTGCGGAAAAGGTTGTCTCAAGCCAGCAGTAGCTGCTAAGATCATCCTTAATAACCAATACATACTTCATTGGGTTGGAATTGTTGCTACTTTGCCCCAAATATAAATAATCAAAATGAATTATTTCATTAGGGGATGACGCATGGGCTGTACTCGCTAGCGGCCGAGGGACTTTTTCGCCAGACTTACTCATGACGCACAGGAGACACTCTGCCACGAATGAGCGAACATCTGCACGCATATTTTTCCAATAAAAAATCTCGTGCAGTGCATGATATGTGGAGTCTGCACCACGATGAGCGGCAGTTCCAGCATGCGCAATTGTTATAAGACGAAGCTTCAAATCTATTGCGTTGTCAGGGATCCATATCAAACCATCCAATTCCAAAATACCGTTTCCAGTGGTTATCGAATTTTTCGGAGCTGAGGCCCTAGATTGAATTTTCGAAATTTCCGATGAAGATGGCCAAGTAAATTCGCTATCATTTGGAGACTGCACCACTCCTATAAATGGTATTACACTAGAAATTCGTCGAATAGCTGGAGGTTTTCGATAACCACGCATCCATCGGGTCATTATATCTGGCCATATGTTGCAATCTCCCGGCACGTGCTCGATACGATAATTAAATGCGCTCAAAAATAGAGCCCACCTAATCACCTTCAAAACCTTGTGACGGCCAAGAGAAGGTTCCATAGCTACCGGGTTGAATGTAAACAGTAAATTTCGGTGGTCGGTAAAGATCCTGGTTGATTTGTCACACGCCAACAAATAGTCCAACCGCTTGAATGCTTGTACTATAGCAAAGGCTTCGCGTTCATATGTTGACCAATGAGCTTCGCGTTCAGTGAATGAACCGCTAATGAATGCAAGGGGCTCATGAACCTGAAGCTGAGGTGCTTTTTCCAGCTCAGTTGAATCACATTGTGTCGCACACACGGCCCAGTGTAAGTCAGATGCATCTGTGTGAACACAGAGAGTTTTTTCCATGTTGCGGTGAATTAGCTTAGTCGAATCTTGTAGCTGCTTCTGCAGATTATCAAAAGCTTGCTGATGAGACTCACTCCATCCAAGACTCACAAGAGATATGCGTGCTATTGACTTCTTTCGACGACTGCCCCCTGCTTTTGAATATGCTTTTTCAAGCATATCACGCAAATGAACCATAGCGCCATCGTGCTGTAACTGTTCGGCTTCGATAACGACGAGCAGATTTGGTGCACACGGCTTTTCGGTAGAGTATCTCCTACTGAGAAAGGCTTCCATAATCTTCGTACCCTTTGACCGATCTAATGCATTCTCCCATACTTCGTCATCAGCAAAAGTTTCAGGCGACTGTGCACCCGCCAAACCGATTTGCCATTCGTAGCAAGTCGCATGCAAGACCACAACTTCTTCTTCTTCGTCATCGTCTTTGGCGCGAGACAATTCAATTCCGAGCGAATGCAACAGCGATCCACTTTTTGCTTTGTTCCGACCCGGAACCCCTGTCGCATTGCCCTTCCCTCCACTCCCACGCCTCTTCATACTCTTCATGAACATGCCTCTCTTCTAATGAATCAATCTTCTTTTTTTTTTTTGACAAAAAAAGCAAGAAGCATTTTTCTCGTTTTTTG
>JBCDHF010000317.1:0-5681 GCA_038750375.1 Cyanobacteria bacterium P01_H01_bin.15 | reverse complement strand
CTGACAGCATAATTGACGGACACAGCTTTCAACTCGGAATAAGTATCGTCAATGCTCTGCAACAAAAATTTTGGAATATGGGTTTTATAGATCGTTTTGGGTCGAGGTGGGCGTAATCGGTTGCTTTGGTCCAGAAACGCTTGCGGATTTTGGCTCTGAAGCGTGTCTGCTAACCGACTAAGTCCGGCTTCTGGGTTGGCACACAAGCTTTCATAATGCAAAAAACTGACGTGACCAGTGGCAGTTTTTAATAAAAACTGATAGCTAGCCAACCAATACTCTAACCAAAATGCAATCGATGTTGCGTCCGGTGTTTGGCGTTGATCAAACCAGCCATCAAAGTCAATGGGACGCAAGTTTTCTCCGAAGTCATAATGGCCAATCGCGGCCATATACTCAGATGCGAAAGAATCCTGTTTGTGAATGTCTAGAAAATTTAGGTGCTGCTGCAGGAGTGATGCGGCATGGGTGTAGGGGTCTCGGAAGGGGATAATAATGATTGAGTCTGGATAGAGTCTTTTGAGAAGCGGAATCCGCGCGATATTGGCATTGTTTTTGGAGACGTATCTGGCGTTGCTGTGCCCTCTACGTAACCAAATAATTTTGCGGAAGTGGCTGTCTGTAAAGTCTTTAAAGTCTGAGTTCGTTTCTATATCCCACGGAATTATGCGATCGTCTTTGTAGTGACGTTGCCAGAATGTTTTCCAAATAACTTCCTCGAGGGCTTCTGGACTATCGGGGTTGATTTGCATGCCATCGCCGTGAGCACGCTCCTTGGACTCAACGGACTGTTGAAAAATCCGAGAGAATCGATTCCAGAAAAGCGGAACCATCACAAAGGGCATATCGCGGTAGCAATGAGCCGCAAACTCAGGAACGGACGCACAGCATTCGAGTAACAGAGTTGTGCCAGCTCGGGGTAGAGCGGTGATAAAAACAGGCTTCTCAAGGATCACCGTTTTGATTGGCTTTCCAAGAATAAGCCCTTCAAGATCCGCTAGACCTACCTGAGATTGATAAGTGCTAAATGCAACTTGGTGTAGAGATTGCTCGATAGGGGAATAGTCACTGCTATCCGGAGATTTCGATTGAGAGCCTTGCCAAAATAACCAACCTAAAACGAGCGCAAAACTTACTCCAATAAAGATGGGGGAGATCGTGGTTGAGATCGCGTCTTTTAGCGAGACGAGCCCTGCCCTTTCGCCAAGATAAAGAACGGCTATGGGAATCAAAAAAGCGGCAATGCACACCGCAATTATCTGAAAGAAAAAGACAAATAGCTGTATAGAATTGCGCTGTAAGCGAGCTTCCTTTTCATCGTCATCAAGATCTGCGGCATTAATGATCGCAAGGGAGCGCTGCGCAACCGCAATCGCTTTTTGGCTGATCGGAACAAGCTTAAATAGCTGTATTAGAACAATAAATCCGACGACTAGGATAATGGCGCCGACCCATTCACTCACGTCTCGTCACCTGCTTCATCACTTTGTGCTTCGGCCTGTTTACGTTTTTTGAGCATCCTTTTAATGGGAAACCAGAGAAAACCCACGATTGCGAAGAAAACAGCTGCAATTAGGGCGAGAAACGCGCCAATGGCAGCAATTCCTGTTCCAGGACCAATATACGCTAATCCAGGTGAAGCTAGAACCACGGACCAGAGAAAGGCGCTGAGTGCCACTACTCCAAATCGTTGATAATTCATGAATTTTGCCTTTAACAATTTAGATAATTGGATTTAGGCGGCATAAGAACGCCTCTCAACCGAGGCAACAATGCCAGGGACTTAACTTGTCACCCAATTATACGTCTTGTTTTAACAAAATTTTTATGATTTGCCCGGCATCAGCTTCAGAATTTTTCTGAGTTGGGTTTCTCCATTTTTTTAAGGATCTATCTCCTAAAACGCAGTTCAAAAGGTATTCTTTGTTTCCGCAGTTAAGCTCAGGAAAAAAGTAAGCCCGAGGACAGTGAGGGCGTGTCAAAAGGGCTCATTGCGATCACCAAATCTGAGGAATGCGACAAATCCTTGCAGCACCAACGCTTGCTTGGTTCCGCCAAATATGAGTGAACCCCGTGAAATTTAGTGAAATACTTGCCCCGAAGCCGATATTTATGGCAAAGTTAACATGAAGTTAATAAGTACAAGTGTTTTGAGTTACTCCCAGCACGTGCGATGGTTTCTGCCCCTGTTCGGACTGTTCCTCGCAATTAATTTCGTTAAGCCTCCTCAGTCTCCGTCCTCTGAAATCGGACCTGAGGTAGTGGTAGTCGCGGAAGCTGAGTCTCTACAGAAAAGCCAGTAAAGTATTAAGCTCGGCGACGGTAATTCTTGATTCTTTATCCTTCAGTTCGTCGTCGGAATATTACAGTTTCAATTTGTTGGGTTTAATCATTCAAGCTGGAAAGGAAATACTCAGTTAATCTCTTACCTGACTGCTTTATATCATATTTTGAAAGTTAGCTATTGCCTGCGATCGTAAACTTAAAACCAAGGGTTAGTGGGGTGTGATCGCATAAGTCGTATTTTTCAGTCAAAAGAGTTGTTGGGAAATAGAAAATAAAATCGCTGAAACGTCTATGAGCAAAAGCTTACAGGGATTTCCGCCCAAATGGACTTGAAAGCCTTTCCCCGTGAGCATTTCAGACGTTTTTCCTGCTTATTTCCCAACAAGTCTAAACAATGAACTAGACTCTTTTGAGCGGGAAATAGCAGCCCCTTGATGAGTCTCTATATCTACGAGTTCGATCTTCAATTGTTTACCGAGAACCGAAGCCGCTTGGTCCATCGTTTTTAATGTAATAGCGATATTTGCAGGATCAAGTAAGCGATCAAGAGCGGAGCGGCTTGTATTAATGTTGTCTGCCATTGAGGCTTTGTTTAATTCTATATTTTCCATGACCTGAGCAATCTGCCAAGATAAGACCTGCTTTAAGGCAATTGCACTCACTTCATCCAAGATTCCTTCTTCTGCCAAGAAATCATTAAAAGATGAGCCGATATGGGTAGCGTCAATCATTGTCTTCCGTCCAAATTTTTCTTCCGCGTTAGGGCTAATTCATGATCCTGTTTCGGTGTTTTCTGGGTTTTCTTGATAAATCCTATGTTTGGACGATGCGATCGCGGAATGTGATGAGATGACGCTCAAGCGTATGGGCGGCATTATTGCATCCAGATCAGCCTTTTAACCTAGTAGCCCCTTATCACAGCAAGGCTCTCACTACTCTTAAACATTTCATTTGCTCAAGCCATGGGGGATCCCCCCACCTTGTCAAGCATCAGCAATAAATGTTTATAATGTGGGTAAGGCAGTAACGCCTCCATCTCTAATTTTAGTGACAAGCAACGGGGTAACTATGGATACTAATGACTCTAAATTCGGCTTCACTCAGATTGCCGAAAAGTGGAACGGTCGTCTAGCAATGCTGGGTTTTATTATCGGTGTTGCAACTGAATACTTGACTGGTCAAGGCATCTTATCTCAAATTGGTTTGATGTAATCCAGAAGCTAGGGCTGCCTTATAGGTAGCCCTTTTTGTTCCGGGTATGTTGTTCGATATTTACGAAGTTAAGACTTTGCTGGCGCTCCTGTGAAAGAAGGACCAGCCTCAAGTATGGGTTAGAGCATAAAAAATATATTTGTATATCAATGTGGCCCTGTTGAGGGTGTGAGGTGTGTTAGCCCTGTGTGTAGGGATGCGCTGCGATGGTGATCAAGTAGCGAGGAATTTACACTGACTCTGTTGTAGGAAATAGCATCGCACCGGTTCACAACATGATTTTTGTGCCGAGAACGTCTAGAAATTTATTGATCCAATCGGGGTGGGCTGGCCAAGCGGGAGCGCTTACCAAATTGCCGTCAACATAAGCATTGGAAAAACTCTCATTATTGGCGATCCATTTTCCTCCGGCGGTCTCAATATCAGGGCTAACGGCTGGATAGGCGGAACAGGCTCTCCCGGCTAGTACTCCGGCTGCTGCTAAAATTTGAGGACCATGGCAAATTGCGGCGACAGGCTTGTTGGACTTAAAAAACTCTTGAGTAATCCGGAGCACTTTGGCATTTAATCGCAAGTATTCGGGCGCACGACCTCCCGGTATCACGAAAGCATCATAGTCATCCGCTTGGATCTGTTCAAAATCAGCTGTTAGATGAAAATTATGACCGACCTTTTCTGAATAGGTTTGATCTCCCTCAAAATCGTGAATTGCCGTTTTAACGGTATCTCCTTCTTTTTTCCCAGGACAGACGACATCAACATGATGACCTACCATCAACAACATCTGAAATGGAACCATCACCTCATAATCTTCAACAAAATCACCCACGAGCATTAGAACTTTTTTCTGAGCCATCGTAGAGCCTCTAGGTATTTTTCTCAATTTAACAAATCCCTAGATTCTCAAAAGTAGAATACAGCTTTTGTCGCCGACGCATGGAATCGCGTCAGGATTAATTGCTGTAAGCTAAGACCTTGCCGCTACAACACTGTCTAGTTCTCAAAAAATGCGTCGTAATATTGAGATTCGCTGACTAAGGAGTGCTGATGATCAAACTTCCTCGTTAGTCAATTAACAGACGGACGCGGCTGGCTAGCTGTATTTTTTGCTCGTCGGTTAAGATCAATCCAAACATTAATTTTATTTATATTATGGTCGCTGCGAGAGATATACAACCTCCTGCACTTAGTCCCGACGAATATTTAGACTGGGAACCGAAGCAGCTTGAGAAATATGAGTACTTAGAAGGGCAAGTCCATGCGATGACCGGTGGAACTATCAATCATGGTCGCCTTGGAATTCGATTTACTAGTTTGTTCGACACGCATCTAGAAAATACTCGCTGCATTGCAGGCAATTCAGATATTAAAATTAATATTTGCGGAAGCGCAAACTATACGTATCCTGATGCCAGCGTCACCTGCGATGAACGGGATCTGTCGAACTCCCAATACATCACTTATCCTTGCTTGCTCGTAGAAATCTTATCTGACAGTACAGAAGGGTACGATCGAGGTGAAAAATTCAGGCTTTATCGAAAAAATCCATCGCTGATAGATTACTTAATGGTCAATTCGACCAAGATTGAAATGGATCTGTATCACAAAAATGAAGCAGGTGAGTGGATTATCATCAATTATCAAGCTGGCGATATTATCTGCCTCGAAAGCATTAACCTTCGTTTTCCGATTGAACAGGTTTATCGAGGACTTACGCTTACAACCGAGTCCCCAACAACTGCTCCGTCAGAGTAAACCGCGATAGCGGACAAACAGCAGAATTGCTGCCCAGGCTCCCAGAGACACTTTTAAAGCAACGAGGATATTCAAGACCGGAATCCAGGCGCCACTAAGCAGTCCGCCGAATTCACCTTGAGGTAGCTCGATCCCAACTAAGGTTAAAAGCGCGATCATAATAAAGATTAGAACCGAAACTTTTTCGATTTTGGAGGCTTGCCAGCGCTTATAGATTTGCTCCATCCATTCCGATGACGAGGTAATGGCAACTAGTCCAATGGCCGTGCCCCCAGCAACTCCGGCCGCGAACCCACCACCAGGACTCAGATGACCCCGTATAGCCAGTTCGATGCTGACTAATGCCGCAATCGTTGCACCTAAGCGAGCCAAAATGACGGAAGGATGATCCCTAAATTGATAAATCTCTCCGGACGGCTTTTCATCGG
>JBCDHF010000316.1:0-5681 GCA_038750375.1 Cyanobacteria bacterium P01_H01_bin.15 | reverse complement strand
CTGGCGTTGTCTTACCGTCAGGGCTCAAAACCGACTTACTCCAAGCGCTCCAGCAATTTCTCCGCGCCTTCGCTGATCCACGGATCAGACCCCCAGCCGGACTTTTACTTTCAGGGCCCCCCGGAACCGGCAAAACCGAAATTGCTCGCGCGATCGCACGCCTCGGCAACATTCAATTTCAAGCCATTGCCGCCAGCGATGTCCAAACCCGTTACGTGGGTGAAGGCGAACGGAAACTCGCCCGTATTTTTGAACAAGCCCGTTCCAATGCGCCAACCGTCCTATTTTTTGATGAAATTGACGGCTTATTTCCCCCGCGTGGTGAAGGCAGTGCCCAATACGAAATTCGGCTAGTCAATCAATTTCTCCAAGAAGTGGACGGAGCCAAACAAACCGGTCGGGGCGTATTTATTCTTGGAGCCACCAACCGCCCAGAACAAGTCGATCAAGCTGTGCGATCGCGTCTGAGCAAAACCCTTGAAATCCCGCTGCCAGGGCTCCCCGAACGGGTGGCCATGCTCAAGTTATTTCTGGGCGATCGCGACGTTGATCCAAATTTAAATTGGTCTGCGATCGCAAAACTGCTGCAAGGGAAATCCGGTCGTGCCATTCGCGCCCGCGTCGAGGAAGCCTATCACTTGGCTGGCGTTGATGGGGAAATTAAACCTTTAACCCGGGAGCATTTCCGACAAGCGGTTTTGAATACTGCCTCAATAGCTCAGATCCCGGACTTGGTCCTGTCGCCGCCGATTATGGTGCAAATCCAGCAAAAATTGGAAACCTTACGCCATCTGCCCCAAGCCCTCAGCCTCGGCTTACCAGTCCCCAAAGGCTTACTGCTCACCGGACCACCGGGAACCGGCAAAACCCAAATTGCCCGCTATTTAGCAGCCCAAGCCGGTCTCTTTTTCCGCGATGTCAAACCCAGTGAAGTTCGCAGTCCCTACCAAGACGGTAGCCTTAAGAATTTGCAAAATATTTTTGTCGACGCCCGCGATCGCGCTCCCTGCATTCTCTTTTTCGACGAAATCGACGCTCTGTTTCCGCGCCGAACCGATGAAGTCAGTCGCACTGAAATTGAGCTAATCAACGAATTTCTGCAACAGATTGATGGCGTCGGTCAAAGCAATGCCGGAATTTTCATTCTAGGTGCCACCAATCGCGGCGAATCGCTTGATCCTGCCGTAATTTCTCGCCTGCAACAAACCTTGAATATTCCTTTACCCGGAGACCGTGAACGGGCAATTTTGCTCACCCAAGCCCTCGAACAAAAAGGCTGGCAGCTCTCCAAAGAGGTTGATCTCAACGCCGTCAGCAATCTACTGCAAGGAAAATCGGGGCGGGATATCGAAGCCACCCTTGTCCGTGTTGGAGAAGCCTACATTCAGCGCGTCGGCTGGGAAAATTCAGGCGTGGTGCTTACTCAAACCGACTTTGAAACTGCTCTTCTCTCCGCGGTCGAAACAGACCCTGACGCCTGGGACGAATTAATTTTAGAGCTTGGCCTAAAGTCCACACTGCAAACGACGGTTCAACGCTATCTGCGCTTTTTCCGCGATCCTATCCCCGGCATCTCAGCGCCGAAAGGATTTATGTTACAAGGTCCGCCCGGCACCGGTAAGACCCAAGTCGCCAGAGTACTAGCTCGCGCTACCGGCTGCCGCTTTTTTGCTCTGCCGCTCACAGAAATTCGTTCCCAATTCATGGGTGCCGCGCCTCAAAAGCTCAGTCAAATTTTTGAACAAGCTCGCCGCGAAGCCCCCGCCATCTTATTTATTGATGAAATAGAAGCCCTCTTTCCTAAACGAGAAAGCACGTCCTCCACAGCCGAAATCGATCTCATCAACCAATTCCTCCAAGAACTGGACGGGTTTGCCGGGACTTTTGGCGTTCTCGTCATCGGTGCTACTAACTTTATTTCCCGAGTCGATGATGCGGTGCGATCACGTTTGAACAAAATTATTGAAATCCCGTTGCCCGCACTCCCCCAAATCCAGGAAATGCTGAGAGCGTTTACCCAGGAATTACCCATATCAAAAGACTTTGATTGGTTTGGGATCGCAAATTTACTTCAAGGCAAATCTGGACGCGATATCCGGCAGCTTGTTAGCGAAGTCGGGCAATACGCCGCCGAGCAATTGAATCCCAACGAGCCCCTCATTATCACGGCTGAACATTTCACAACTGTCCTGCAAGCCAAAACTCCGCAAGGAACGCTGACTTGGAAAGACGTGAGTCTCCCGCCAGAAGTCGGACAAGAACTCAAGCGCCTCGTCAAATTCGTCGCCAACTACACCCAGCTTCCTCCCAGCATCAAACCGCCTACCGGGGCACTTCTAGCCGGCCCACCCGGAACTGGCAAAACCCAAATTGCGCGTGTCCTGGCCTCGGTCTCCCGCTTGCATTTCAAAAGCTGTACACCCGGCGAAATCCGCAGTAAGTATGTCGGTCAAGGAGCGCAAAACTTAGGAGATTTATTCAAGGAAGCTCGCCAACAAAGCCCCGCCATTTTATTCTTCGACGAAATTGAATCCCTTTTTCCCCGGCGCGGCGACCTCGGCAGCTCCGGCGCTGATCTAGAAAATCAGAACCTCGTCAATCAGTTTCTCCAAGAAGTTGACGGCATTCGGACTCAAGCCGGCTACGTCTTTATTCTGGCTGCGACTAACTATCCCGAAAATATCGATCCGGCTGTGCGATCGCGGCTACATCCCGAAATTTTCATTCCCCTGCCCGCTTACCCCCAAAGACTGCAAATTCTCAAATCGAAAATTCATCCTGACTGGCAAGTAGCTAACGACGTTGATCTTCCTACCTACGCACAGTTACTCGAAAATCGCTCTGGACGCAGCCTCTCTCTCGGTATCGAAAAAGCCGCCCAACTAGCCTTCGATGATTGGACCGATGGGGCGTTAACACTTTGCGATCACCACTTTCGTAAAGGCCTAAACATAGAAGTTGGCCCATCGGCATCAACCTGAATTCGCCAAACTAGGCGATGCCCAAAGCTCGGATTCCGCGAAAAATAGACTTCAAGTAAACAACCCAGTCCAGTACGCTACTGTTTGGACGAGATCGAGTAAGTCAAAAAATTAAGGACCAAACAAACAATGACTCAAACGCCATTAGACGTTCCTGCGGCTATTTTGCAGCGACGCTCCATCAAATCGTTTAAGCCCGACGCGATCGCACCTGAACTTCTACAGCAGCTCATCGAACTCACCGTTGCTGCTCCCAGTAGCTGGAATTTGCAAGACTGGCGAATTGTGGTTGTGCAAAATGAGGCGAAAAAAGCAGAACTCAAAGCAGCCTGCTTTAACCAGAGCATGGTTAGTGAAGCGCCGGTTTCTTTTGTTTTTGCAGCCAGTACCACCGCTTGGCAGCCCGAAGATTTAGCCCCGATTTTTGAACAGGCCAAAGCTGCTGGCGCTTGGGACGATGGCACCATCGGCTATTTTTCGAAGGCGATTCCCCAGTTCCAGAAAGGCTTAGGGGATAAAACCCGGGAGTTTGCCATCAAAGACGCCATGATTGCTTCGAACAATTTTGTCCTAGCCGCTGAAAGTTTAGGGCTCTCCACTTGCTATATGAATGGCTGGATCGAAGATAAGGTCAAGGCGGTGATTGGCGCCGAAGACAGAGAGGACATTGTAATTGCCGTTGTTGTGCCCGTCGGTTACGCCAAAGAAGGGCGTAACAACCCAGGCCGCCTTCCCCTGTCGACAAATGTCTTCGTGGATACTATTTCACAACCCTATCAACGCTAGTGTTGTAGCCGTCTCAATCCAGTTGAGTGAACTGCCGCTAGCCAACTTTAGTGGCAGTTTTTTTTGCGCAATTGCCAGTTTCTGGTCCGAAACTGGATAACCTGGGCGGAAATAAACGTGTTTCTCGATTTGCTTGATCTGCGATCACAAACCAATCTTCTGCAAAAAAAACCACCTTTTGACGAGGAGACTACTCCCTCGATAAGATTACTCTGCTTTGTATACTTGGCTTGCCAGCATGATTACGGTCGCTTTGCCGAAAGGGGCGTTACTCAAAGACAGCATTGAATTATTCGCTGGAATTGGCCTCGACTTCAGTACCTTTCTCGATAAATCAAACCGTCAACTCCAAATCACTGATCCGACTGGCACCGCTCAAGCCCTTCTCGTTCGGACTCACGACGTTCCAGTGTATGTGGAGTACGGCCAAGCCCAACTAGGTGTGGCTGGCTACGATGTGCTGCGTGAAAAGAATCCCGATGTGGCGCAGCTCCAAGATCTCAAATTTGGTGGTTGCCGCTTATCTGTTGCCGTTAGAACCGCTGATTTTCAATCCGGTCGCTACACGAGCTCTCTGTCCCTGCCGCCCCACAGCAAAATTGCCTCTAAATTTGTCAACTGCGCGCGATCTCACTTTGATAATCTCAATTTACCTGTCGATATCGTGCCGCTCTATGGCTCTGTCGAACTCGGTCCCATTACGGGCATGTCCGAAGCCATTGTTGACTTAGTCTCGACCGGTCGCACCCTCAAAGAGAATCACCTTCATGAACTGGAAGTTCTTTTCGACAGCACCGCTCGCCTCATTGCCCATCCCCTCAGCTATCGCCTCAATCGGGACGACCTCAACAACTGGGTCAGCAAAATCGCCCATGCAATCACAAATTAACGACCTTGAGAGCAAATTGATGTTGCCTCACTTCTTAATCAGAGCCCGCAAAATTAAACGGTTTAGAACAAAAGGGGTGCTAAGCACTTTAAGGCTAGCAATTGGGCTTGATGTTGCTCAATCCGTCAAAATTTCTCTAGCTTTTGACTGAACGCAACCGCTGCATTCGTGGGGGAGTGGTTGCATGCCAAAACGCGTCTAAATTTCGCAACCCAAAGTCAAAAGTATCCCAAGGGATCTAGCGAAGGTAATAGTCGTAATGGCTTCTGTCTGCAATCAATACCGAGTACAACAGAGTAGAGTGGGTACTCAAATTATCCGGAAATTGTGAAAAACCAGAATCCAAACATTATTTAATCCTCCCCAAAAGGTAATTATTTTAGAAAAAAATCACAAACAATATTTTTCCGGTTATATTGCTAATTAAGCTAATTCTTAGTAGCAAAATTGTTAAGCTAATCAGGAATCAGGAAAAAGTAAAACGTTATGGATGATTTGCCAACGACGGCATTAACCGGTAAAGCGCTACTACAAAAGGTTAATGAACTGAATAATTTACCCAGAAGAGAAACAGCCAAACGCTGTGGATACTACGATGTATTGAAGAATAATAAAGTTCGTGTGAATTTAACGGATTTTTATGATGCCTTGCTCTCTGCCAAAGGCGTTCCTCTAGACCCAGAAGGCTCTAAAGACGGTCGTGGACGCGAACCGACCTATCGTGTAAGCGTTCATCAGAATGGTCAAATTGTCATCGGCGCGACCTATACAAAAGAGATGAATTTAAAGCCTGGCGATGAATTTGAAATCAAATTGGGCTACAAGCATATTCAGCTCAAACACATAAATTCTGCTGATGAAGAGGTTGCCTAAACTCAAAAGCTGGGCTAAGTATTTTTCCTCAACAGTTAATATTTAAACCTGAAGTAGATTAAAGTTCATTTCGCTCGCTAAATCAAAAGCTCGAGATATTTCAGTATGAGTTGTAAGCTCACTCAGGAAAAGTTTTAGTCGAGGAAGGATCT
>JBCDHF010000315.1:0-5760 GCA_038750375.1 Cyanobacteria bacterium P01_H01_bin.15 | reverse complement strand
TCTGACATATTTCGGGCAATAAATTCTAAGCATATGCTTAGATTCTCCGAGGTTTTCCGGGCTTTAAGTCCACAATTTTGAAAGCTTTGAATCTAATATTAATGCTTATTAATGGTTACTCAATTGACAGCGCCTACCTCCGCTCCCCCTTCGCGAATAGGCGGTAGCGCGGCGATTTTTTCTTGGCAGTTTCAAGACCAAGCCATGGACATTGCCTGGGAACGGCGAGGACAAGGGGAACATCGGGTCTTGCTGCTCCCAGCTCTCAGCACAGTCTCAACGCGGAGTGAACTAAGGGCGTTGGCAACGCTGTTAATACCGCAGTTTGAAGTGATTGCCCTCGATTGGCCAGGATTTGGCGATTCTAGACGCCTCCCAATTTCCTATGAGCCCGCTCTGCACCAACAGTTTCTGCGCGATTTTATTGCGGAGGCTATGCCTACTGGGCCTTTCAGTGCGATCGCCTGTGGTCATGCGGGAGGGTACCTGTTAAAAGCTCTCCAGAATCAGCCAGCGCTTTTAACCAAACTGGTTCTAGCTGCCCCTACGTGGAAAGGACCGATGACCGCCATGGGGGCTCCGCCATGGCTCAAAGACTGGATTCGCAACTTAATCTCAACCGAGGGTCTGGGTGACTGGGTTTTTGAGGTTAATACGTCTACTGACGCTTTGCGTTCCCAATATCTCGGCCATGTCTACACACAAGATGAGCTGCTCACCTCAGAGTTTTTGTCACAGCGCCAATATTTCACACAACAATCCCATGCCCGGTTTGCGACTGCTGCGTTTGTCTCTGGAAAACTCGATCCGGTAGAGTCTCGCGGCGAGCTAGTAAACTTGGTCACTGCTCAGTCCGCGCCGATTCTCGTGGTCATGGGTGAACAGGTCCCCAAAATCTCGAAAACTGAAATGCAGGCTGTTGCTGAACTGCCCGGGGTAGAATCGATCATTTTGCCAGGAGCGTTAGGTCTTTACGAAGAAAGTGCCATTCCGCTCGGGAAAGCTGCGATTGCCTTTTTTAATAGAGCTTCATAAACGACGATCTCACGTTTGACAAAGCAACCTCAGCGCAAGGGCGCCATCTCTTTCTCGGCAGCCTTCCGCTGAGGTTGCGGCTTACCTAAAAGACGACGTTTGATGCCCTGCCAGAAACCGTAGATGTAGCTAAAGATCACCGGCACCACCACAAGCGTCAACAAGGTGGACGTGGAAAAGCCCCCAATGACTGCAATAGCCATCGGGGATCTCACTTCTCCGTCAGCACCGAGTTCTAAGGCAATGGGCAACATCCCCGACATGGTTGAAATTGACGTCATTAAAATGGGGCGCAGGCGAGAGGTGCCCGCTTGGATAATCGCTGAGCGGCGAGTCTTACCTTCCCGCATTCCAGCCAGCGCGAAATCAACCAGCAAAATCGCATTTTTGGTCACTAAGCCCATCAACAACACAATTCCGATTAGAGCAAAGAGACCCAGTTCTTTTTGGGCAATCATCAGTCCTAATAACGCCCCACCGACCGACAATGGCAGTGGAGAAAGAATGGATAAGGGGTAGAGGAAGTTGTTATAAAGCAACACCAAAATGCCGTAGATACAGAGAATACCGGTCGCGAGAGCGCCTAAAAAGCGGCTGAAAATGTCTCGCATAATTTCCGCATCGCCCGCTGGCTGCTCCTTGACATCGGGTGGCAGATTCTGCAGCGCAGGTAACTGGCGAACTTTAGTCAATGCTTGACCTAGAGACAGTCCGTCGAGGTTGGCATCCAGAGAAACTTTGCGATTGCGGTCTGCCCGTTCAATTTCGGCAGGACCACTGCCTAAACGCAAGTCGACCACAGAACCCAGCGGAACGAGTTCACCACTTTGACTCCGTACACGTAGGGTTTTGAGCGTTTCTAAATCGCTGCGATATTCAGGGGCAATCTGCACCCGGATCGGAATTTGACGATCGGCTAAATCAAACTTGGCCAAACTGCTGTCAGCATCACCAATCAAGGCAAGAGATGCAGTTCGGGCAATGGACTGAACAGAAACCCCTAGATCGGCAGCCCGCTCAAACCGAGGCTCAATCAAAATTTCGGGTTTAACCAAGCTCTGGCTGGACGTCACATCAACTAGACCCGGCACTTCCCGCATCTGATTTTCAAGGTTGCTTGCGACTTCAGTTAGGGCCTTTGGATTATCACTTCTCAAAACCACGGAAAGGGCTTTTGCGGAACCGCCCGGACCTTGAGAACGGAAACTAATGCGTGCCCCCGGAACTTGTTTTAGGGGCTCTCGCATGACATCCTCAAATTCGCGCTGATGGAGATCCCGCTCACCTTTTGGCACAAACTTGACGTATAGCAAGGCTTCATTGAGATTTTCGCTGCCCACATTCGCCAGAACTTTATCTACGGCTGGATGCTCGCTCAACATTTGACTCGCCTCTAAAACAGTCCGATCCACGTCGGCGAGGGTTGAGCCCGGTGGAACTTCTACCGTCACCACACTCACGCCGGTATCCCCCTCACTGAATAAGCCCTGGGGAATAAACGGAACCAACTGCAAGCTGCCAATAAAAAACGCGATCGCAAAAATTACTGTTAAAAAGCGATGCCTTAATCCCCAGCTCAAAACACGAGCGTAGGGTCCTGGGCGACCGGAGTGAGTTGAGGTAAAAGCAGACCCACTAGGGTTCAGCAGGATCGCGCTCAACATCGGTGTCATGGTGGTGGCAACCAAGGTAGAGAACATGGTCGAAACAGCAACGGTCACCCCAAAGGGCTGAAAAAATTGCCCCGGAATGCCCCCCATAAACGCAACCGGTAAAAATACGGCCGCCACGGTCGCGGTCGTCGCAACAACCGCTAAACCAATTTCCTTCGCACCATCCAGCGCTGCCTGAAAGGAGGATTTTCCCATCTGCAAATGCTGATCAATATTTTCAATCATGCAGATGGCGTCATCCACCAAATTACCCATCGCTAACGCCAGCGCCAGGAGCGTCATGCCGTTAAGGGTGTAGCCCAGCAAACTCATGACCCAAAAGGTCGGCAAAATTGATAGCGGTAACGCGACGGCGGTGATTAACGTGGCTCGCCAATCGCGCAGAAAGACCCACACCGTCAAAGTGGTCAAGATAAAACCCGCCGCCAAAGCTAAAACGGTCCCTTCATAGGAGCCGCGAATAGCCGTTGCGCGATCGAAGATTAAAGAAATTTCAATATCTTCGGGCAGGGTTTCTTGGAGTTCCGCCACTGCGACCTCCACACCCTCAAAAACATCAACGAGGGTGCTACCCGTGCTGCGTAGGATTGAAAATCCGACCACCGGCTCTTGACCCAGAAAGGCTGACTGCCGTGCTTCTTCAGAACTATCCGTGACCGATCCTAAATTTGCCAGAGGCACAGTATCGCCATTGACCAGCACAATTGGATAGCGTCGCAGATCCGACACGGTCTGAGCACTGCCCAAGGTTCTTACGTTCTGCTCAGTGCCGCCTACTTCCGAGCGACCGCCTGACAAATTAATATTTAAATCTTTGACTTGGTCATTAACTTGAGTGGCTGTAATGCCGTAAGCCTGAAGGCGCTGAGGGTCTAGATCAATGCGAATGGCGCGATCTAATCCCCCTAAACGATTAACCTGAGCGACCCCTTTGACGGATAACAAGCGCCGAGAAATCTGGCGATCAACTAAATCTGATAGTTCTTCAACGGAGCGATTAGGAGAACTAACGGCATAGGTTGCGATCGCACCGCCGGCAAACTCAAGTCGGCGAACGATGGGTTCTTCGATATCAGGCGGTAAATCTTGGCGAATTTGGGAAACCGCGTTGCGCACATCGTTCGTCGCGCGATCGGCATCACTGCCTAAAGTAAATTCAATCGTGGTGACAGAGCGTCCGTCGGTAACGGTAGAGAGAATTTCTTCCAGATTGTCAATTCCAGCGACGGCATCTTCTATCTTTTTCGTCACCTGAGTTTCTAATTCGGCAGGTCCAGCACCCCGTTGAGTTACGGTCACCGAGACAAAGGAAACATCGATATTCGGCGTGTTATCGACCCCTAAGCCTAGAAACGAAAAAAATCCGACCAGCGATAACACCAAAAATAAGACGATGGTGGGGACAGGATTCTTAATGGACCAAGCAGAAACGTGAAAAGACAAGGACTTTTCTCCCCAAACAACGACTCAATAACTTAAGAACAGCGATCGTTCAGCCCGCCTCGAAACAGTCAAATTAACGATTGGCGACCTCAACCTTGATGCCATCCTGCAAAAAGGCCGCACCTTCAGTGACGACCTGCATCCCGGGGGCAACCCCTTCTATGATTTCGACTTTTTCGTCTGGCAAAAGCTCGCCGACAACTACGGGCTGAGCCTTAACTGAGCTATCCGGTTGCAGGACATAGATCAGCGTGCGATCTCCTTGGGGCAAGAGGGCAGAAGAGGGCACCGTTAGCCCTGATGTTTGCTTGACTACTACTTCACCCCGAAGAAACATGCCCGGACGCAGTCCTGAATTGGCTGGCAAATCGACATCCACCGTGGCTTGACGAGACGTGGCATCAATTAACGGATTAATTTCCCGCACCGTTCCCGTTAGTAACCCGGATGGTGTCGTGAGATTAACGGCTTGCCCAATTTGAATTTGTCTCAGATCGGTTTCTGGCAGGGCTAAACGTAACTCCAAACGACCGTCTTGAATTATTTGAAATAAAGGTGTCCCATTAGCTGTCACATCCCCGATTCGTGCCTGTCTTTCCGCTACCTCGCCAGCCACTGGGGCTAGGATTTGCGTATCGTTAATTTCAGTAAGGACCAACTGTTCACGAGCCCGAGCTTCCGCGAGTTGGGCGCGAGCTTCCGCGATGGTTTCAGGTCTCGGACCGGCTTCCAGCAGCTCTAATTGAGCTTTGAGTTGCCGCAAGTTAGCCTGAGCTTCCCGTAATTGAGCTTCACGAGTGCGCTCATCATTGAGAACTTCATCCAATACATCCAACGCGATCGCGCCCTCGACTTGCAGATCCTGATTTCGTTTGACGCGCTTTTCAGCTAAAGACAAATCCGATTCCGCCTGAACAATCCGAGCTTGAGCCTGCTGGGCAGCTTCTTTTGCCTGGGCAATCTCTTCTGCCCGAGTCCCCGCTTCCAGCTCAGCGAGCCTCGCCTGGGCTTGGTCTACAGCGGCTTGGGCTTGAGCGAGTTCAGCTTGAAGCACTGCATTATCTAAACGAACTAGCAACTGACCCGGCTGAACAAAATCTCCTTCGTCCACCAAGACCTGCTCAATTCTGCGTCCGGTAGCTTGGGCAGATACGGAAATTAATTCTTGCGCTGCAACGGTTCCCGTAACGTCAAGTTCTCGATTGATCAGAGTTGAATTAACCCGTCCTACAGAGACAGTCTGGGCAATCGCATTGCTTGCTTCAGCGACTGGTTCAACGGCCATGGGAGCTGACGTCGGTGCCTTAGGCGCGAGCAACCGGCTCCCAATTCCTGCGATAGCAAGTCCCAAAACAAGACCAATTAAGATGCCTCGTCCTGATCTAGTCGGGGCAGACTCTGGCTCCTGCTGAGGTGTCCAATCTTCATCCTCAAAGACCTTGGGTTCATGCTGTGCTTCTTGAACCACGATGACTCCTCCAGTGACCAACCGAAAAGCTTATAAAACTTAATACTTGTTTAATATTAGCGCTTGAAGCTGAGATTTTTCGATTAGGGCAATCGGTCTTTCTGTCCTTAAGGCGCTGCTTGATTTAGTCCGAAGGGACCG
>JBCDHF010000314.1:0-5786 GCA_038750375.1 Cyanobacteria bacterium P01_H01_bin.15 | reverse complement strand
GTTTGAGCCCCCCCAAATCCCGGAATTTGCCGGACACTTTAAACCCAATAAAACCCGAGCGCAGCGTTTCCGGGTCTGGTTTGGCAAACTGGGTGAAATGGCACTAGTCAGCCACTTAGATTTAATGCGCTTGTTCGATCGCGTAACTCGACGAGCACAGTTACCGATTGCTTTTACCGGCGGCTTTCATCCGGGACCACGCATTTCTCCGGCAAGCGCATTGTCACTGGGCATTACGAGTTCAGGGGAAATTGTTGATTTTGAGCTGACGGAACGAGTAGAGCTCACGGACTTTGAGACCCGTTTGCGGAATGCCTTACCCGCAGGCATGCCTGTCTACAAGGTCGAGGAAATTTCACCCAAAGTGTTATCTGCCACCCGCAGTCTGGCTCAAGCAGAATATCATATCGATCTGGAGTCGGAAGAAACCGTCGTGTCTGAAGCCTGGTCAAAATGGCTCAATCAGTTAACTGAAACCGTGGAGATTCCCTGGGAAAAGACCACCAAATCTGGCAAAAAAGTTCAGGTGAATTTACGCGATCGCATAAATAACCCAGAGATCCTAGACGCTAACGGACCCACCGCCAAAATTCGAGTGTTCGGGAACTGTAGCAATGACGGCAATCAGTTTCATCCAGAGCAATTTGTCATCATGTTGGAGCAAGTGACGGGTAAAACGGTTGACTTAGTTCACGCTCATCGTCAACGATTAATTCTGAAAGCAGAAATAGCGTAAACGTCAACAGAACTCGCCAATGGATGCGGTTCTGTTGACGTTGATTTATGCTATCTCCAACAAAAACTCTAAAGACCCAGCTCAGATAAGCCCGGGTGATCGTCGGGTCTGCGTCCTATTGGCCAATGATATTTGCGTTCAGACTCTTTGATTGGTAAATCGTTGATACTAGCGATGCGTCGTTTCATTAGACCCTTTTCATCAAATTCCCAATTCTCGTTGCCATAGGCTCGAAACCAAGAGCCAGAATCATCATGCCATTCGTAGGCAAAACGGACCGCAATCCGATTTTCATGAGTGGCCCACAGTTCTTTGATCAGTCGATAGTCTAGTTCCTTAGCCCATTTACGCTGCAAAAAAGCAATAATCTCAGCCCGGCCGCTGACAAATTCAGCACGGTTTCGCCAGACACTATCGACGCTATAGGCTAACGCCACTTTTTCAGGATTGCGACCGTTCCAGCCATCTTCCGCCATGCGAACTTTTTGCGTCGCTGTTTCGATCGTAAAAGGCGGAAATGGGGGTTTTGATTCGTCAGTCATTGGACTTTTCTCCCAAAATAATTTTTCAGAGGGGTAACAAAAAACACTTCCATACGGGACTTTGATTACGCCCGATTGCCTTTCAATCAGGCTATTCACCGTTCAGGAAGCCGTTTATGCTCGGACTACAGCTATCGTAGGCAGTCCGAGCTGAACTTATTCTGCAACGAGAAAGCCTAAACTCATCCCCAAATCACAGTATTGCAAGCATATCTTTATCTTTAATCCTCTTTCTCTGGGAGCCGCTATTATCAATATTCGACAGCTTGTTGAATGTGCAGTTACTCGGCGGATCCGTTGCGATGCTGAATGCCTTTGAGGTAGCAATGACAATTCGGTTTTTCAATCAAAGTTGTCATCAGAGAATTAAGCGCCACGGCCGCTAATAATCCGCCCCCTTGAGGACCCTCCGTGGTTATAAAAGGTACGCCACTTTGCTGCAAACGCCGCTTAGCCGCTGGCGCATGGCTAAATCCGATGGGTAAACCCACGACCAGCGCTGGCTTGAAATCTTGTGTTTGGATCGCGTCATAAACCGCTATCAAAACAGAAGGGGCATACCCAATCACAATGATACAGCCATCTGGTAGTTCAGACAGCCTGGAACGCCATTGCTCTTCCTGCCAAAATGTTTTCTCAGCTTCGGCTGCATCATTAATGTGGGGGTTATCGATGAGGATTTGAACGGAGCAACCCAAATGGGCTAACCGAGTTTGATCCAGCGCCAGGGTTACAGCCGGGATATCTCCGATCACAGTACAGCCCTGCTTTAAAGCATCACGAGCCGCTTTCAGCGCAGACTGACTTAGCCGTACAAAGGGTACTAAACTGACATCCCCACAGGCCAAAACCATTTGGGTGAGCAGATGCACTTCAATTTCTGAGCGCTCAGACAGATCAGGTAATAAGTTTTCTAGGGCTTGCTGAAAGTTCTCGGGATGACTATCAGCGGCACAATCAAATTCGTCCCAGACCCGATGAGCCGCCAACTCGTTGGCTTCAACTTCTAACATACGCAACTGGGCCAGCGCCTCGGCTTGCATCTTACGACAGCCTTGATCCCGTCCCAGGAGCCCCTCCATCGCCATGGCCGTTTGCCGTAATTGGACAAGCTGGCGCATCAAGGTTTGATAATACTGCTGCAACTGTCCCATTATCGTCTGGGAATTGGATTGCTCATCACCGTTTGTATGCAGCAATTCCTGGATATGGCTTAGCTGAAACCCCTGTTGCTTAAGGGCTACGATACGCCGTAAACGCTGCACATCGTCATCATCATAGAGACGATAATTTCCGCGTGATCGTTTGGGTGGGGGGAGTAATCCGATTTGATGGTAGTGACGGACCATCCGAGGGGTAACCTTCCCCTCAACAGTTTCTGTGAGCTGTTTAATTGTTAACTGTTGCTTTGCCTGATACATGAAAGCTCAACATTAACATTCTTGCTAATGTCAGGGTTGAGCTTATCATTTTTGCAGATTGACAATCGGTTTGTCTGAGTTTCTTCGGACTGCTTTACTGGTCTGGCGGCGTACAGTTTCCTCCTAGACCATCGACAATCGCACAGGTGTTGTAGACCAGCATGTCCGTGTAAGTCCCCCCTGGTGCATCTACTTCCGCTAAACCATCCGCGAGTAAGACCTGCTCAGAGATAGAAACGCCCGCTTCGTCTGCAACGACTTGTAAAACCCGATCATCTGAGGTGAGTTCAGCAAAAATCGTGGGAATTTCTTTCTCCTGAATTGCGGTAGCCAAAGCCTTAATCTGAGTAGCGGTAGGCTCCTCTTCAGTGGAGACGCCGAGCAAGGTTCCCTCGACAATCAAATCATAGGCCTGAGCGTAATAGCTCATGGCGTCGTGAGTTGTGATCAAGCGACGTTGAGGTTCTGGAATCGTCGCAATTTGCTCAGGAATCCAGGCATCAAGGGCTTCTAGCTCAGTTATCAATTGCTCCGCATTTTGCGTATAGGTGTCCGCATTGTCCGGATCAACGGCGACTAAATTATCCCGAATTAAGACAACCATCGCTAATCCGTTCTCGATATCGTGCCAAATATGAGGATCGGGGCTCACTTCGCCCTCTTCCTCGACTTCAATCACTTGCTGAACGGCTTCATCATGTAAGGCAATTTTGGGGGCTTCAGATTCAGAAGCAGTCGCCATGTCAATAATTGCTGGCTCGAAGTTGAGTCCTCCGTAAAAGACGAGATCTGCAGTTTCGACAGCCTTGCCGTCAGCGGGTTTGGCTTCATAGGTATGGGGATCTTGATCGGGAGGAATCAGGCAGGTTAGCTGCGCGGCATCCCCGGCAACTTGAGCGGCTAAATCACAAATGACGCTATAAGAAGCGACGACATCGATCTGGGAATCGTCTGCGGCAGAATCAGACGTTGTCCCGGGCTGTGCGCTGTCTGTATTGTCGGGCGTTGAGCTATTACAACCCGCCAAACCAATTAGGAGTGCGATACCAACGCCTAAAATCCCCTGGTATTTAGTAGAACTTCGCTGCATTAAAGGTCTCTCCATGCCTCACTCAAAAAAAAATACTATCGTTATGAATTGGAAATACTGTTTTCGCCTTGCTAATAATTGAGGCTCAGCAAAAAAACACTTTTGTAAAGGAGCTTTTTCTCAACAGAAATCTATTGGAACAAGCGATTCAGAAAAGGAAACGCTTTCAGCACTCTGGCTAAAGCGGTAGCTGTCACAATGAGAAGAAAATTTCACTGGAAGAGGTTGACGGATTTTACCCCGGCAACTCACTCTTGCGAAAATTTCCACATTGAGTACTAAAACTTTGCGCTAAGCTTAGCGTAAAAATTCAATGCCGACATTAAATCTACCAACTTATACACTAGTGTGAGACTTTTGATTAATTTATTAATCGGCTTTACATCAGAATATTTTTGCGGATTTTCTGCAAGTTGACCGAGTTAGTTCATTGTTATCGGCGACGCCAAGACTTAAATAAATGCTAGAAATTTGCAACTTGTCGATTGACTATAAGGGAACTCGCGTGCTGCGCAACGTCAATTTTCGGGTTCCGGAAGGTCATTTAGTGGGAATTATCGGCCCCAATGGTGCGGGGAAAAGTACCTTAGTGGAAGCGATTTTAAATCTGATTCCTGTAGCACAGGGCATGGTTCGGTATAAGGAGATGCCTCTAAAGCGTCAGTTGCTTAAAACTGCCTACGTGCCCCAACGCTCCCGTATTGATTGGGATTACCCAGTAACAGTCTGGAATGTAGTCATGATGGCTCAGACTGTCCAAACTGGTCTTTTTCGCGGATTTAGTCGTCAAGCCAGACAATTGGCCCGAACTGCGCTCGAACGGGTCAATATGTACGCTTTGCGCGATCGTCCAATTGGTGAATTGTCAGGTGGGCAGCAACAGCGCGTTTTTTTAGCTCGTGCTATTGCAAAAGAAGCTGAACTCTTGATCTTTGATGAGCCCTTTACGGCGATTGATCGTAAGACCGAAGATATTATTTTTGAGATTTTTCAAGAGCTTCGCGCTGCAGGGAAAACCTTGCTGGTCATCAATCACGATTTGGGGGATTCTCTCGCAATATATGATCAGTTGCTATTGCTTAATAAACGGGTAATCGCTCAAGGATCGCGCCAAGAAGTTGTTACCTCTGAAAATTTAGAGCTGGCGTATGGTCGTGGGCTTGCTCGCGTCTTTGCTTAAAAATGCTGACCTAACAGTCATTAATATTACGAGGATATAAAGCTACTTTATGATGGATTTGATTATTGAGCCGTTAACGCTCGGTTTTATGCAGCGTGCCTTAATGCTAGGTATTCTACTGGGCGTTCTTTGTGCGATTGTGGGAAGCTACATGATTGTGCAACAAATGGGAATGTTAGCCCATGCCATTTCTCACTCGGTAATGGCCGGTTTGCCCATCGCTTATGTGATTGGCGTCGCCTTATCGTTTGGTGCTTTAGTCGCGGGTGTGATTAGTGCCCTCATTCTTCATTTGATTGAATCGCGATCGCGTGTGAAAACCGACGCGGCGATGGCTCTAATTTTGACTTCGTTTGTCGCTATCGGCGTTACGCTAGTGAGCGTGATCCCCGGCGCTAATCGCATTGATTTAGTGCACATCCTGTTTGGGAATATCCTCGGCGTCACTATAAAAGAAGTCTGGTGGACATTAGCCATCACTGTTATTGCCATCATCTTAGTGCGCTTATTTTTCAAAGAGCTTTTGTTTTACACCTTTGATCCTAAAGGAGCTCAGGCTAGCGGATTGCCCACGCGTTGGTATAGCGCTGCACTCATCGTTGCCATGACCGTGACAATTGTTGTGTGTTTACCCACCGTAGGGGCTCTTTTAGTCGTAGCCTTGCTAGTTGCGCCAGCTATAACCGCCTATTTATTTGTCAAAGAACTCCACCAAATGATGTGGGTGGGCTCAGCTATCGGCGCACTTTCTAGCGTGATTGGTATGTACTTGAGCTATTACTTCAATGCCCCCTCTGGAGCCGCGATTGTCCTCGTT
>JBCDHF010000313.1:0-5795 GCA_038750375.1 Cyanobacteria bacterium P01_H01_bin.15 | reverse complement strand
CCCATTTGTTGCCCACACTCCGACCATGCGTGTACCAGAATCGATTAATGGAACCGACAAAGTGTACGCGGCAACTTGGGCGGCTTTGATAGCGGTCTATCGACACAATATAGATTTAGCAACCGAAACTAAGATCAACACCGTCGTTTTTCCTGCGATGGGTGCCGGATTCGGACGCGTTCCATACACCGAAGTGGCGCGTCAAATGTCTGTCGCATACCGACACTATTTGAACCCACCCCGCCGCCTTGATTGGGATATGGTCGCCAATCGGCATAAGACTATCACATACGATGGAGAAACACGGGTCCTACGCTAGGCTGCATAACAATGCGAATAACCAGGGCAGAAAAAATTGAGCGGTGCAATCGTGACGATCATGGTAGACTCAACTCCCGGTCCAGTTATCTCAAACGGTAAGTGCCTAATCCATGACTTGCTGGGCGAGTCGGGCCAGTAGGGCGTGGTGAGCGAAATAGTTACAATGCAGTATCCTGCCTTCACACCTCTCGTGTTGATTGTTGCAAGCGTCGGATTGAGTTTCGCCCGTATACTGCCTACTATTGTCATGATTAGTAAAATTCACGCAGAATATAGGAAAAATGATGTAAGAGTGTCTCACGACTCATCTACATAATGCATCTTCCAAGACTCTGGCCCGATGACCTGTATGACTGCTTTGGTACCAATACTTTCTGTAGTAAAGTTCGCGATATGGGGAAATCCTCCACTGTGAGTGGTCAACCACCCGGTTTTCTCGTTGGGGCAGCTCAAGTGAATCTTGATGATATCGCCGGAATCCAGCTGGTGACAAAATATAAATCCATGACCTGAAATAAGCTGTCCAATTTCATCGACTGCAATCCCATTGTCTGCGCGGTTAATATGTAGACGATCGAATCGAGAATAATCGATGCTCGGATCGGCGACGTAAAGCTGAGGATATTGAACACTATTGGTTTCATCTTTTGTCGATAATGCTCCTCCCCCCGGAATACAGGGTTGTCGCCCAGCTTCAGTAATGATTTCTAGCAAGCGCTCACGGGGGAGTAGAAAATATGATTTCAAGCGCTTATTCTCTTCCTCTGTCAGGGTTGAGCGACTTAGTAAATTAGCAAGATTCGTAGGCACATTACTCAAATCCAGAGGCCAAATTCGTGAGCCAATTGGGGCTAAGGCCACATTCGCTTCTGCCAAAGTGTATTGATCGGCTCTGTCCCCAGAAAATTCAATGCGGATGATGGTTTCTGATGTATCCATTGGGTCAAGGAGAGTATAATATTCTTGTAATTATAAAGGTTTAAACATTTGGCGTTGAATTAATGCATGTATTTAGAGCAAATTAAGAATGCATTGGTTAATGTAAGAACGCTTAAGTACTTTCTGCCTATGCCCACATGATCAAGCAAGCTGGACTGCAAATGATTTGCAAACTTTATCGACTGTTTTATTATTCTCTTGTCAACGAAAATTAGTGTTTACCGATGAATGCCAAAATTTCTCCCCAGGAATTTTACAATAAGTTTGCATCAGACTATGACTCAACTCTTCGAGGGGCTCAGGTTAACGCTCAATATGTAAAGGAAGCAGTTAACCTCTTTCAGAAATATCATCGAGGTATGAATGGGAGTATCTTAGACCTAGGCTGTGGAACTGGCATTTTGAAGGACTTACTTGAGGGGACGTTTGACTATACGGGTATTGATGTCTCAGAGAACATGCTTTATCATGCCCAGAAGCGAGGTTATAAAACAGTTCATAGATCAATAGAGGAGGCTCTCCCTGAAATTCCTGACTTGTCTTATGACTTTGTCATCGCGATAGGCTCTTTGTTGTTTGTCGAAGATTTTAATCTGTGCCTAAAGCATATTCATCGAATTTCCTGTCAGTCGATCTTGCTAAGCCTTGATACTTTGACAAAAGATTATATAGACGGTTTTGGGGTCCCTGTATTTAACCACTCAAAAATATCTATACCAGAGGCCCAAGATGATTTTTTAATCCGTGGTTGGACCTCTCCTTCTACAGGCGTCACTATAAAAACTAGAGTGATTTATATCTCCAAAAACCATATTGCCTCGTCCTCCCCCTGACTGAAGGTCATCAGACGGTTGCGGCTTGTTATTCTCGATTAGCGCATTCTTGAGCGTTTTTGCGATCGCAGGATTTTTTTGTCAGAGTTTTATGTGTTCGCATTAAAGCCTTAGACTTTTCTCTATCAGCATTGGCAGAAGGTATTTTGATATGTTTTGTTGCGATCGCAACCAATGCTTCAGACCCTGGGAATTAGTATAAATGCTCTGGACGGAGCTAAGTGATCGCAGAATATTTCTGAGGGGGGACTGCGATCGCAAGGAATGCGCGCTCAGTTTTTAAATGAATGCGATTGGGCTGAGTTTTTGAGAAACCGCCTTTATTAACAGAACATGTGTGCTTAAACAACTGATAAGTTGTCGCCCGCTCATTTTATTGGAGTCGTGTGAAGTGATTAGTATTTTTCTGGATGTCGCTTAAACTGAATTTATAGATTGAGTGGAGTTTGGAATATTGTGACCATCGAATTGACTATTCTTAATAATCTTAAAAAGCTGCCTGAGTCGATGCAGAAGTCGGTACTGATGTACACAGAGTTTTTGATTACTCGGACTGTGCAGCAAAGCCCCGACAGCCCTGAAGAAAAGCTTGAGCGGGTGCCTGCTCAGCGCGGCGGTTTGGGTATCTGGAAAGATAAAATCTGGGTTGCTGATGATTTTTATGCGCCTCTAGATGATTTTCAGGGCTACATGTGAAAATGGACTTTCTGGGCGATTGGAAACTTTAAAAAATGCTCCGAACACAGATCGCTAAGCTTAATTTGAAAAATTGAGTCTGTGAGATCGCAAAATTCGTTAGCTAGTAATTTGGTAAACAAACCCCATGAAACAATGGAACGCTTCGCACTTTCTTCGATGTGGTGCCGAGCGGAATCGGTCGGTGGTCGATCTGTCGGCTCAGGTAGATCTGCAAGCATCGCACTGCCCGAGATGGTCGGTGGGATCAGTACATGCCAGGTCAGCGATCGCAGTTAACGATGGAGTCGCCGGAGTTTTATTACGATGTGCTGGCGGAGGAGGCTCAGGCGCTGGATATTTGGGAAACGGAATATATGCACGTGCTGGATTCCCACGAAGCAATTGTGGACTGGATCAGTAGTACGGGCTTACGACCATTTCTGAATGTGCTTAGGACCGAAACCGAGCGTGAGGCTTTTGCTAATGAGTTGCAGAGGCGGGTAGCTAGAGGCTATGAGCTTCGGGCTGATGGGAAAGTTCTGTTTCCGTTCCGGCGTACTTTTGCGATCGCCTATCGGTGAGAAACTCAGTCAATAATTGTAAAAAATAGCTGAGGCTGACGATAAGTTCATAGAGATAAAACCTTTATGAATGTTTCGGGCGTAGCAATTACTGGATACTTTAGGATGGCTTCACTGCTGAAAGCAGATAAATCACCCAATACAGAATAACTTGCTCTAGTCGATGAATAAGCTCAGTACTTTAATCGCAAGATTATTGGACAAGTTCAAGGAACTTGGGAGACTGAAAAAATGCCTAACAACATTTGGATTCGCCTGTCAAAAATTCATTCGAAGATAGCGGTGAAAAAATCACCTGGGCAATAAAAAAAGTTGCTAAAAAATGAATTGAGCTTAAGTAACCCCTCGACAAATATTGAATTCAATGCTGAACCGCCTATGAGATATTATCCATGAATTTATTAGGGAGGCAATTGAAGAGTATCTGGTTGATAGAGAAAACCTTAAAAGAGTACATGAATGGCTAATTAATGATCAATATGATCATGGGGAATGGGGGATTCACGAAGTGACTAATCCTACTGACGAACCAAGAACATTCAAAGATTCTGAAATAAAGCCTCATTTTTTTAGTAGCATGTATGCTCATTATGCTTTAGTCTCAACAGGAGCTGATGCAACTACTTGGAAAAAAAGGTATCACAATTGGGTAAACAGACTTAGGAACTCCAATGGCTATTGGACTAGTGCCAGTGGAGCTGAAGTACCATTCGGAAAAAATCGTGGCTGGACTAAAGTTGTAAATATTAGACATACTGCGAAAGGTCTAGACATTTTAATGCTCTTAGGGCAGTTTGTTTCTGCAGATGCTCAGATATTTAACCATGTCATCCAATCTCAATTTGAAAATGGAGCATTCCCTCAACTAACAGATGGCTCAGAGGATCTTTGGAGTACCTCATATGTTATGAACCTATTGATAAGAGCCATGTCCCCTGATAACTTAAAGTTGACTTTACCACGTGGAATAACAATTGATTCATGGAAAACTACATTGTCTAATAAATTAGAAAGAGCATTAACATGGATTATTGCGAGAATTGGTGATGATAATCTATGGTCGATTGGTAAAAGAAAGTCTGAATGGATATCTGAAGCAGTAATAATTGAATTAGGTGCATATCTGTCAATAAAAAAGCCTGAGGTGTGCCGAAGGGTTACGAGTAAGTTACTCATGGAGGAGAAGGACCGGCAGGCTGTAATATTATATGGCGCGGCATTGACGTACAATACTCTCAGTCCAGAGACACGTTCAAAAGTAAAAGAAAGAATAAAGCATCTCTTGGAACAGCCTGTAGAAGAATTTAATGATATGTTAGAAGCCACTTCACTATGTAAACTTATATTTTTGGATGGAGAGCTTGGAATCTTAAATTACTATAAGCTTGATAGTGGTGGGCATGAGTCATGCCTCGTTTCAGAGAGCGCATGGAACAGTTCAAAATATTTTAAATGGTGTTCAGAAAAAGCAAAGAATTTAAAACAAGAAAATAAAATCAACAATCCTATTGATGCAGCAGAAAGCTGGCTCATTATCAACAAAATCATTGATGTTTATCGACAAAAAGTTGAGAATGAGCGCGGATGGAAACAACTTTGGAATAACAAAAACTCTCATAAAAATGAGAGTGATGTCCAAGTGGATTTTTTCAAGATCGCCAAGTCAATATCAAACTATCATGGACTCGTTGCTATTCGTGAGCCTGAAACTGGAAGAGGTCCAGTGGATTTTTCATTTATTAATGGATTAGAAGACACTATACTTGTAGAGTTCAAGTTAGCAACAAATGGTTCGTTGAAGAAAAGGTTTGACAGGCAAATTGAAGAGTACATGAAGGGTACTGAAACACATTCAGCAATTTTAGTAGTTATTGGATTTGATGAAAAAGACTCAGAAATCATGGAGATTGTGGATGCTAATTTAAAGAAATTTATGTCTGACAATAAAGAATATTACATCAGTTATATATATATAGATGCACAGTATCGTGAAGGAGCATCGAAGCATAAATGAACAACCCAGCCGCAGGGGAGTGTTCATTTTTGTGTGTAAGCAAACGAGGCTCCACACTCACAACACTCATGGACCGAGTGCAGCTCTGTCTCATCGGGATTCTCTCGCCACTCTAGCGTCTTTCCACGATGACCCTTTTGCCCACCTGAGGGCTTGTCACTCTTTTTTTGTAAGCTCTTGGTGCGTTTGCCAAATCCGTCTGATGATGGAGGCTTGCTGCTATTTCGACTATTTTTGCTCAGCCGACCTTCCAGTTCATTCACCCGAGCCTCTAATGTGTTTAGATGCTTCAACAATTGCGTGACCAAACCCACCACCGCATCTTGGTAGTCATAGCGATGTAAGGATAGAGAAAAAAGGACAAACCAGAAGCTCCCATGGCAAAACTCAAATGCCCTCGCTGCCATTCCAGCAAAATCGTCAAAAATG
>JBCDHF010000312.1:0-5800 GCA_038750375.1 Cyanobacteria bacterium P01_H01_bin.15 | reverse complement strand
TGGTGCTGCTGAATCCCTTTCTGGACGATCTTGAAATTGGTCAAGTTATCGGCAATATTTTGGTCACGTTGGTGATCATGGCTTGCCTATACGTCAACCGCCACAGTCGTTGGTTTCGACTTTTTCAGATTTAGACAGGTTTGGCCGTCTCTGCAATTTGGTTTCGCCTGTTTAAGCAAAGTGATTTACAAACGGGACCAGATCTTATTGCCAACCTCTTTATGATTTTGTTTTTCACTTGGATCACGATTCGTCTTATTCATACGATTATGATTTCGTCTCGTGTAACGCCCAATGTGATTTATGGCTCTATTTCTGGCTACCTACTGATCGGGTTTACTGGTGCTGCTTGGGCTGCCACGATTGAATATATTGTCCCCAATTCTTTTGTGTTTCCTGAGCAAAGCATTCCGACTTTTCAGGGTTTTATTTATTACAGCTACATCACTCTTTCCACTCTCGGGTATGGAGACGTTTTGCCGGTGACGGGTCCCGCGCAATCCCTCTCTATTTTTCTGAGCACCGTGGGTCAAATGTATCTCACAATTTTGGTCGCTTTTTTAGTGGGTAAATACATCAATGACAATACCCTGCCCCCATCGAAATGAGTCTTGAGCAGGGATTCTCCGTTGTATGGTTAATCGGCGGAACCAGTGAAGCGATCACACTGGCCAATGGTTTAGCAAGCCAGAATATTCCGGTTATGATTACGGTCGCCACGACCGAAGCTATCAGCCGGTATCCTCAATCATCTTCCGTAGAAATTCAGTCCTGTCGCCTAACTAAAGCAGATATGGTGGCATTTATTTGCGAGCGCAAACTCACTCGAATTCTCGACGCCTCTCATCCCTTTGCAACTGAGGTCTCAAAATTTGCGATCGCAGCCGCCCAAATTACTCAAATACCCTATCTTCGCTATGAACGAGAGGAGCCAACCTTTCCGAAAAATGAGTGGGTAACAGAAGTATCCAGCTTCGAGGAATTACTGAATGACCAATATCTTGTAAATCAACGAGTACTGCTGACAATGGGCGTAAAATCCTTGCCGCACTTTCAGCCTTGGCAATCTCGGAGTCAGCTTTTTGCTCGAATTTTACCCAGAAAGAATTCATATCAACAGGCTTTCGCCGCTGGATTCACCACTGAGCGATTAATTGCATTGAAGCCGCCTATTACCTTCGAGCAGGAAAAGGACCTGTGGCAATCATGGCAAATTGAACGCGTAATTACTAAGGCATCAGGTATACCCGGTGGGGAAAATATTAAGCGTGAATTAGCAGAAAGGCTACACATTCCTCTCGTCATTTGGCAAAGACCCAATCTACAATATCCTCAGCTCACTCAGAATTTGGAGTCAGCATTGGGTTATGCGCTGGGTCAACATCTATTTAGCTAAGCATTACCGCTCGTCTTCAATTGATTGAACCAAGACTTCTTGCATAACAGGTGAGAGATCTTTATTCAGAGCGCCGCCACGCACTAGCTCTGCATAGGTATTTGCTTCAATATCCAACAGTCGTCGCCGTAACTGCTCATTAGCGAGGGTTTTTAGGGATTCATTTTCCCGTTGAAGTTTCAGAATTTCCTGCTCAACAGACTCCAATTGACCCTTCACTAAATCTAATTCATAGCGATAAAAATCATCCTCTACGTCCGGAGATTTTTCCAATTCCACCAGAAAATTCAACACTTTTTTCAGGGCAATGCGACGAGCGAGAAGTTCATTATAAGCTTGCCGCAACGGTTGATCTCCGACAAGATCTAGCTTTTCCAGGAAAAATTGCGTAGTGAGTCCTTGTACAAGCAGCGTAAAGAGAACGACGCCAAAAACAACTTCGATAATTTCGGTTCTCGCTTCCAGCGCAACCGGAACACTCAAAGCCAAGGCAATCGAAACAGATCCGCGCAATCCGCCCCACCACAAGATCGTTTTTTCTCTTAGAGCGATCTTTTCCTGGGTAAATAAATTGCTAATGGCCCCCAGCCCAAAAATCACCAAAATTCTAGCTACGACAACTGCTGCGATCGCAACCAAAATTAAATCCAAATTATCGCCTAGACTGCTGAGTTGGATCTGATCGCCAATCAGCAAAAAAACAATGGAGTTGACAAAAAACGCCAGAAATTCCCAAAATTCTGAAACCAAAAGCCGAGTCCGCGGATTCATCCCAATGCGGGAGCCGAAATTACCGAGAATAATACCAACCGTTACGACCCCTATAACCCCAGAACCGCCCAATTCTTCAGTAACGAGGTAGGTGGCATAGGCAGAAACTAGCGTTAATGATTGTTCAACCAGTGGCAAATCGAAGCGTTGAGTCAGGTAAGAAATACCAAAGCCTGTCAGCGCACCCACACCAATGCCGATTCCAACAAACGTAAAAAAACGAGCCACAGTTCCAGATATCGTAAAGTCGCTGGTACCGAGCGGAATGCCGACCAGTAAAACAAACGCGACTACTGCGACCCCATCGTTAAACAAACTTTCCCCTTCCATTACGGTCGTCAGTCGTTTCGGCGCACCGAGTTCGCGAAATAGAGCCACGACAGAAACAGGATCTGTCGCTGAAAGGCTTGCGCCCACTAGTAGCGCTGCCGCAAGGGGAAGATCGGTAAATTGATCCAGGGAGAATGCCATAACCAAGACGGAAATGACAACCCCAACCACCGCAAATAAAATTACGGGAATGAGGTTGTCTCTCAGATCGCGCCAACGAATATTCCAGGCGGCCTCGAACAGGAGCGGAGGCAAGAAAATTTCCAGAATTAGCTCGGGTGAAAGGTCAACTAAACGGACATCGATAAAGGACAGGACTAATCCGACAATTACCAGTAGTAGCGTGTATGGAATTTGTCGAAACCAACTAAAAATTCTGGAAATGGTCGCCACGCTTAGCGAAACCGATAAAACAACGAGAAATTGCTCTAAGTTAGCCTCGATGCTGCTGCCTGCGATCGCAACTTCGCTTACACTCCCATCCACAGTTTTGCCGTCCTGCTGTTGCAAAGGTTCTGGTCTTTTCTTCACAGATAGTAGCACTGCGTTTTGAGAAGCGATAGACAATTACTGAGAAAAGGGACACAAAGTAATGCACCCAAAACTAGATAAGGGAAAACACGTCATGCCGCCCCCTCCAACAATGGTATTTTGTCAAGAAAACAAAGTCGCCTCAATAAATCAATGTATTAACGAACAAGCGTGGGGAATTGATCTTGCTACTGGATTTTGTTGAAATTAGCGTTGTTTTCCGTGACACTGTTTAAACTTTTTGCCACTCAGACACCAACAAGGCTCATTCTTTTTGGGGCGTACAGGAGGTAAAGAATCTCCGTCAGTATAAAACCACTTGCCGTCCTCTTTCAGAAAACGCGATCGTTCATGAAGTTGCGCAACAGATCTTCCATGGTGATATACCGCGACAAACTCAACAATCCCAGTGTTGTCTTGAGTCTGCCCGGCTTCAGTGAGGATAACCGTTAGACCACGCCATGCCACACTATTTGCGGTAGCGGCAATTTGCTGTCGGCTGTCCGGTTTACGACGACTGGGGTGTTCCGTCTCAACTAAATAACCTATTTTTTTTAGACAATATGCCGAATAACGAGATCGCATCAAGGCCTCTGCTGTCGGCGCAGACCGGAGACCCTGAAGATAAATGCTGCAACATTGCGATAACATCTTTCCACTGCCACAGGGACAAAGTTGGGAGACGGCTTGCTTACCAGAGATGATCATAATTTAATGTCAACGGAAAACCCTAGAACTTCACTAATTTTCGAAACTGCAATATATTACAGCCGTTATTTGCGCGAAGAGACAGGTGTATTACAAAACGTTTTAAAATCTAGCAATTCAAAACTAACTATTCCAAAGTAATTTAGCAAAAGCCATAGCCAAAACCTTCTCTATGAGGAGGCATCTGACAATCATAAAAATTATTAGTTTTCAAGCCCCTTGGGGATTTACTTTTAGATGAAGGAGTTAGAGATAGGTTTCCCTATACGCCTGGAGATAGCACCGCCTATTTCTAGTCAGAAAGCGTATTCAAGCCCTCACATTTCAATCAAACGGTAGAGCAGCATTTGAGAAGAGGCGAATAATAGCCTGAACCTGACCGTATATACACTTAGAGCTATGTCTGCGAAGCGTCATGCTTGAGTAGATTCGATGAGCGAGTCACCGAAATAAATGTATACTTAACTAACTTTTTAGGTAGAAAGGGACACCGCCCTTCGATTTCTTAAGTAGAATTTTAAAAAAATATTTATTCAGATCTAAAAGAGCAATTGTGCAGGGGAGCTAGGGAGAATGTTTAAGATACGTCATTGGTCTATATCAATACTCTTGTGTAGTATGGCCTTCCTGCCGGCAACAGCACAAGCTTTCCCAGAAGACGTATCTCTTCAGTCGGCTAATTCTGGATTTGAGCCAGTATTTTTTCGGCCCGATTCTGACCATAAGCATCCAGAACATGCTCGGGGCGGAGGCACTCGTAATGAGCACCAGCTCTGTACTCAAGATTCGTCAGAGTCTCAAATGATGGCGTTAGTCCCCGAGAACAATGGTGGATTAACCCTTTCGGAAAAGCCCTCTCTGTTTGTCTATATCCCAGAAACGCAGGCCTCCAAAGTTGTTTTGAGCATCATTGAATTGGGGCAATCTACCCCCATCCATCACTCCCGAACAGATGTTGCACTGGCTGAAGGGGCTCAGGTTATACATTTACAGCCGGCAAAAGAGGCGCCTCCACTGAGCGTAGGAAAATATTATCTTTGGTCCGTAGTTTTGGTCTGTGGTGATCGCCCGACTCCGAACGATCCCTCTATTGCGGCCTGGATTAAGCGGGTTGAACCGACGTCCAAGTCCCTAGACAATTCTGCCGAGATGACTCCCATTCAAGTAGCCACTTCCTATGCCGAGCAAGGAATTTGGTATGAGAGCCTTTATTATCTAGCCCTCGCTCAAAAAATCCAGCCAACGGCAAATCAACATTCGTTGATCTGGTCCAATTTCCTGGAATCGACCGGTCTTAGTGCATTTTCTGCTGAACTGGTACGTTTTTAAGTTTATTGATTGAATCTTGGATCAGTCGCTGATTCTCTTTTGTTTCTGACTGTTTCAAATATTCCAGTCCAATCAAAGCCGCAGCAGGATAGGCGGGATGTTGTCGGATCAATTCTTGAAACGTACAACGGAACAGAAGTCGATCTCGTTGTCGGTTATTCCACAATGGGAGCAAGATACCTGAAGCCACGATGGCCAGCAGCGCGGGGACAAAGGGCAACCACCAGCCGTTAGCCGCGAATAAGTGAAAGCAGATAAGACCTTGTAGACCACAAATGGTCAATAGAATCGTAGTGATTGCCACCGTATTGCGAAATTGCCAACTGCTCACGGCACCGAGTAATGCCCATACAAAAATCCAGGCCCACTCTGCTAATCGAGGAAGAGTTTTAAGGGTCGGTCGCTGATCTAAAGCAGTACTCAAGAGCTGACTAACTATATTGGCTTGCAGGGCCACCCCAGACATCATCGCGGGAAATTCAAACAGCCTTCCGCTGTAGGGGGTGTAAAAAGCATCCTTCAGACTCTCGGCAGTGGAGCCAATCAGCACAATGCGATCGCGGAATAGACCCTGAGGAATCCGGTCTTGAAGCACATCTCCTAATGAAATGCGTTTAAACTGACTGTCTGGACCCCGATAATTGAGCAGGATTTGGTATCCACCTGAATTGGTCCGTACATAGCCGCCATCATTGCCGCTAAAGCGAGTAAAAACCCCTTGCCCTAACTTAATAC
>JBCDHF010000311.1:0-5801 GCA_038750375.1 Cyanobacteria bacterium P01_H01_bin.15 | reverse complement strand
TTCCACCTCTCTGCAAACTCAATCCTCTCTACGAAGAGGTGTCGGCGCTCAGATTCCGGGCATTATGTTTTCTGGCTGACCAGTGTGGCGAAGATATTAGCCGCTATTGCTAGTGCCTAGCGCTTCGGTCAGAAGACTGGTTTAGGTTGTTTTCTGGCGGTTGTCATGGCTTTGATTACTCTACGGGCTTGGTATCTCAAGCATTATGAACCCATCAAAGCGGTTGTGACTCGACCCCATGACTTACGTCTGAGTCGTAGCAGTCTCTTGAAGTCAGCATTGCGTGCCGATTTTCTCGAAGAGGTAGAGCAAGTTCAAGAGACCGTATGGTTCCAGCAATACTTAGAAGGCGGACTGGTCGAATTTTATATCGAAGGTAGCGGCAGCTATGAGGTTGCCAATGTCGATTTAATTTCCCACGAAATTTATTTTGCCAAGCGGGATCTCAGCGCCAACTTAGACCCAGTCATTTTTCTCAGCACCCAACACTATTTCCCTGAATCAACCGAAGCGTTGCGCGTGAGCTTAAGTGACACGCTCAAAAAACTTAATCCGCGCTCGCGTCTGCCGCTATCCCTCGTAGAATCGGTACGTCCTGCCAAAGGTGCGTTTCGGCTTAGTGATACTCAGCTCCGCAAAATCCGGAAGTGCTTGCTCTTTATCGGGGATCACACGGCGATTAGTACGTTTGAGTCTGGTGATTCTGGGAAAACATGTTTAGTCCCCAGTCCTCAAGTGAGCGTGGAAACGGGGTATGCCCTCCCGAATAAGCGTCCCGGACAGATTTTATTGGTCTCTCAAGACCGAGCGGGGATCAAAGGAGAATTTCCCTACGATTTGCCCGAACATCAGCAGTTGCGATTTAAGTCGGGCAAGGAATTGAATAAAGTATTGCCGAAACTCATCGAGACTCTTTTAGGTCGTTTTAGTTTGTTTACCGGCAGTTAGATGTCTAGAACTGGCCGTGATATAACGTTGGGAAGTTACGCCAGAGACTGTAATGCCAAGACAAGCTGACGAGTTCGCCGTTCACCTCTTTTTAGCGAGTGGACATGCCCAGGACGTGCGCTTTTCGACGATCCAGGACTTTCAGAAGTGGTATAGCAATCAGCTCGTGCCCAAGCAGGATTCCTCTGAATTTATCAACGTTCCCATCCGCAACATCCAGGGCGAGTATATGGTGGTTCGCCCTACCAGTATTTTGGCCATTCGGGTCGAGCCCATTTTCTACGGCAGCGTCGATCGCTACGAAGAGTAAGTTTCCTCTGACCCATGAGGGTCAGCGCAATAAAATAATTCGGTCAATTTGGCGCAAGCGCAGATAGCTTGGAGAGAGGTTGACGGACTTGCAAAATCCAGTGTGAGGCCTATCGAGACAATAAAAATTCTGCAATTTCTAGAAAGCCATCCACCTCGGCTTTTGGGGTAAGGTAATTGGGTAAATAAGGCATTTCTGCCTGGTATGCAACGATATTGGCAACGCCGACAGAAATCGGAAAATGCTCGAATAGGTCGACATCGTTAGGGCTATCGCCGCACACCAAAACCTGCTCGGGTGTCAACTTAGGAAAATAATCTTTTAAAACAGTTTGCAGCGCGTTCGCTTTACTTTGCCCTTTTGGCCGAACGTGACACTGTACGTTGCTATAGGTAAAGTCCCAGCCGTAGAGATCGCATTCTTGGGCTAACTGAGCTAAGATTGCAGCCGATAAGCCCGCAACGTCGAATGTCCAGTCCGTCAAGCGAAATGGGTTATCGTTAGCAGCGCGTAAGTTGGGATGGTTAAGGCGTAGGTGCTCAAAAACTGAACTGAGCCGTTTTCGATGCCGCTCAAAAGATTCGATTTCACCCATTACGATCGGGGTTTTGCCTGTCTTGAGATAGACTCCGCCATTTTCTGCGATCGCACCAGTGATCGGTAAATAATGTTCCACCGCTGATACCCAACCGGCAGAGCGACCGGTGACAATAATCACTATGTAGTTAGACGCTGCCAGGGCTGTGAGTGCCTCTATTAATCGCGCAGTGAATTGTTCATTTTGGGTCAGGGTGCCGTCCATATCGGTGGCAATTAACCGAATTTGCGACCAGTCAAATAATGAATCAGTAAGCGGAGTCAACGGCATCGGCTATTCTTAGGGCCTTTCACGGCTATCTTGCCACCTTTAGGCACAAAGCAAAAATCAGCAGAGCGCTTAAATTCGGACGACCACCTACTCCGCCATTGCTTAGACGCCATATACAGGACGTCCTAGGCTGTCCTGTATATGGCTACCCGTGCTGCCGAAATAAAGCTGTTGTCCTGAGACCGCCACAAAAAATCATTAACCTTTTAAGGCTTTTTGAAAATTTCGACGATATCCTGGGTTTGTCAAAATCAAAAAGGGCCAAAGTAACCCGAGCCCAATACGATTGCTCGTAAAATTAGTTCGACGAAATCCTTTCCAGAACAATACTGCACCCACGCCGTACGCAATAAGTAGTATGAATCCCAAAAATTGCATAACTGATTTCCATCCACTCGCAAAATAGTTCACTATCAACGCAGCTATCATCCCGATGTCGGCATGGCTGCTAGCAAATTGCCTGCTCATCTGCGATTAAACGCGATTTACAGCTCATTTGCCTAGAGTCTATTCTAAAAACCATCGCTGAATTGACGTCATCTCATTAACTCAACGTTTCATCGAACTGCTCAAACAAGTGAGACAGCACCACATTAGAGAACAAAAAGCCGTCTGGATCGCTTAAGCATAGTCGCTCTATTCCCTCAGCATCGGATGTGTGAATCAACCATCCAGACTTTTCATAGCGGGCAAGACTCTCTGCCAAACGCTCAAGCCAGTGATTGCCAAAATTGGCCTTTAATTTAACTAGATCAACGCCATCACGAAGCCGTAAGCCCAACATGAGCGTTTCCAAAAATTGATCGGTTTGGGAACCCGACTCGAATTCCATCGGACAGCCAGCATCTAGCCAGGCATAATACTCTTGACGAGTTCGCGGGCGAGTAAATCGTTGACCGTTTACATAGCTAGCCGCTCCCATGCCAAACGCGAAATATGGCTGATTTTGCCAATACACACGATTGTGGCGAGACTCATACCCGGCTTTGGCATAGTTGGAAATTTCATAATGCTCATAGCCCGCGGCTCTTAGGGTTTTACTCGCCAGGCGATACATCTGAGCGGTTGTTTCCTCGTCGGGTAAGGGGCGTTCTCCAGGCTGATACTGCTTCCCAAACGCCGTGACGGGCTCCAGCACCAGATCGTAGCAGGATAAATGGGTCGGATTAATGGCGATCGCATGCGCCAAAGATTCTTGCCAATGCTCTACGGTTTGTCCGGGCAGTCCGGAAATCAAATCCAAGCTAAAGTTCTGAATGCCCACGGTTTCAAATATTCCAACAGCAGTCTGGATATCTTCGAAAGTATGAGCTCGCCCACAAGCGGCCAAGAGTTGTGGCTGAAATGCCTGAACCCCCAAACTAAATCGATTAACCCCTGCCCCTTGGTAGCCGCGCAGATCATTTTCTGTAAACGTCCCCGGGTCAATTTCCAGCGAAATTTCTACGTCCTCCGCTAAACTGAAGCGCTTATCTAGGGTGGTTAGGATGCGCTGTATTTGCTGAGGTGAGAGCAGAGAGGGCGTGCCCCCTCCAAAAAACACTGTTTGCAGCGACGCTTTGCTCGACGACTGACGAGCTATTTCTTGCTGTAATGCCAGTAAATAGCGCTCTACCAACGTTCCTTGAGGATTCCCTCGATTGCCCAGGACGGTAATCGGAAAATCACAGTAGAAACAACGGCGACGGCAAAACGGAATGTGAACATAAGCAGAGCGAGGTGCCCGTGAAGAGTCTGAGTCTACGTGAAGTGACACAATAATTCCTTGTAACTCGAATTCCTGGTAATCAAGAACCGTTTGACATCAGTGGAGAGGCCCGTTAAGGGCTTCGATCGCTAAATTAGAACCCCTTTAACTCTGAGTCGTTTTAGTTGGCTTCAATCTGGGCCTGCAACCGCTTCTTGACTGAGTATTTATCGAAAATCCTGGAGCTAGTTTGGCGATTTTTGCGTATGCGATCACAAAACATGACTAGTTTGTCAGGACTTTTGAGCTCTGAAAGAAGCTAATAGAAAACCTCAATGGGTGGCTGAATACGCGCTTCAAGCGCAGGATCATATAATTTAAGCAAGCAACTTGGCAACCCTTAAAGCTCAGCGCTTCTGGACTGCCAGTCTTAGAAGCTCGCATCTCTATTTATGATTGACACTATTATTATTGCCCTGTGTATTTTGGCCGCAGCGGGCATTGGTTATAACTCTGTGGAGCTTTTGCCGGAAGCCGTACGTGCCCAAGTTTCAGATGAAGAAGCCTTACGGTTAGTATCAGCTGGCTTTGCCTCAATTATCGGCTTTGCGATCGGCTTGTTGGTCCAATCCACCTATCGTCGCCTGGAGTCCCAAGTTCGCAATACCTCCATCGAAACAATCTTGACCCGAGCAGTGGGATTAGTGGTGGGCTTACTGATCGCGAACCTGATGCTTGCGCCTATTTTTCTGTTGCCCATTCCTGTGCAGTTGCCCTTCCTTAAACCTTTGTTTGCCATCATGGCTAGCATCATGTTTGGCTTTTTAGGGGTCAGTTTGGCAGATACCCACGGCCGCACCTTGCTCCGCCTGGTTAATCCCAACAGCGTTCAAAGCATGCTATTGGCAGAGGGAACTCTGGAGCCAGCCTCCGCAAAACTGCTAGACACCAGCTCTATTATCGATGGTCGGATTGAAGCCTTGCTCGACACGGGATTTATCGAAGGACAGTTACTGATTCCCCAATTTGTCTTGCAAGAACTTCAGAACCTAGCAGATGCCAACAATGATCAAAAGCGAGTTCGAGGTCGTCGAGGCTTAGATATTCTGAAGCGCATGCAGGAATCCTATCCGGAGCGGATTGTGATTAACCCTGCTGACTACGAAGATATTTCCACCGTGGATGCGAAGTTGGTTCGCCTCGGCCAAGAAATAAACGGCGTCTTGTTAACCAACGACTTCAACTTGAGTAAAGTGGCCGAACTCCAAAAAGTGCCTATCTTAAACGTAAACGATCTTGCTCAAGCCGTTCGTCCCATTTATTTACCGGGAGACGGACTAGAACTCAAAATTCTGAAAGAGGGCAAAGAGCCTAGTCAGGGTATTGGATATCTAGAAGACGGAACCATGGTTGTCGTTGAGCAAGGCAGTGATCGCGTTGGTGAAGAGCTGGAAGTGGTCGTAACCTCTTCTTTGCAGACAGTAGCAGGACGCATGATTTTCGCAAAACTGTACCCCTCAGAAGTTGTTTCTTAGACTATTCAATCCAATCCGGCTCTTTTCTCACCGGTGTTTCCGCTTCTTCTGAGTCGGAGTCTTCAACAACGCGGAAACTGGCATCAAAAACGTTTCCTGAGTCAGTTTTTAAGGAACGGCTTTCTTGACGTGGAGCACGTGTCGTCCTTGATTCTGGACGAGAAAACGCTCTGTCCGTCGGGACAGCTTTGGGCACGGTCGTCTCTGCTGGCGGGGTCTCCAAATCCCATTCGTCATCTTCTGGCGGTGTCGCGGTTGGCTGCCAATTTTCGTTGAGATTAATCCCAGGAGCTGGGGTTTTTACCGGATTGCGATTGCGCACAAAGGCGCGAGACTGAGGACGTGATTCCCCCTGTAGCGAGCGCCCACGTCTCGAAGATGAGCCAACAGCGGCTAGACCGAGCAAAAACAAACTGCTCAACATGCCTGCGATCGCAAAAATCGCCATCCAGG
>JBCDHF010000310.1:0-5815 GCA_038750375.1 Cyanobacteria bacterium P01_H01_bin.15 | reverse complement strand
TCAGACCCAGTCTAGTCGCGATTTCGGGAAGAAGATTGTAACGGTTCTGATCTGCAAAATTACGTGCTCCAATCTCAGCTCCCATGTAGTAACCGTTAAACGGAGCACACGGGTGAAGGCCAGAACCAGTCGCAAAGACCATGTCCGAAATAGCTGGAACAGCATACCAGCATAAATTCATTTGCTCGATGAACTGGTATTCGGGATGCCTAATTCTTACTTCGAGAACCTCTCCGCGAGGAAACTCATACCAGCGCAACTTATTTCCCACTTGGATAATGATAGGCAGGAGATCAAATGGACTGGGCTCTGCAGGAGGAGACCACCCCAAGGACATCGCTATTTTGGTTATATAAGCGTTCATTGGGTCGCCTAAAAAGCTTCCATCGTCTTTCTTATAGCCTGCGTAGCGAAGTAACTGGTGATTCCAAATTCTGATTTCTAATTCATTTGGGAACCACTCTTTAAAGATCGTTATTACCGGTTGGATTTTTCCATCGTTCGTTGCTTTACTCAAATGACTGATTAGAGCCTCAAAAATCTCATCATGAGTGACTAGCTGTTGAGCATCAATCACTCTCAACGACTGCCACTCCGCTCTACCAATGCAACGAACAGCATTGCGCCATGCTTCCTTAGCGCAACTTTCCAGTCTACCTTTGACTAAGCTTGAGATTGGGCAAATTTCCTCATAGGACTCAACTATATCCCATTGACGGGCGTGACCTTCGAAGTGTATCCGCGGGGCAGATTCTCTTTCCATATTGGTGCAATTGCAATTCGGGTTGAATCCTATACTATTGTAGAACCTTGAAAAGTTGATGATTTCTTCAATGTCAAACGCTAGCAATTTGGAGGCAGACAGAGCTCGACATCCTCAAGATTTCAGGTGATGCCCTGCAAGGGATACAAAATTTTTTCACCAAGTCAGTCATGCGGCTATTGGATGCTTTTTGCTAATTATTCATCACAGAAATGTGTACAACGCTCAATATAGGACACAAAGCCTAAAATCATTAGGATGCTAGGATTTTACTGAAATTTTCATACATCAAATCAAAATCGTATAGGTCAGGTTATTCTACTCCACAAGACTTTATAGCCCTATCTGAGCAGGCACGGTGCTCGTTTTTTCTCCGTCGTTCTCTGTTCTATATAAAAAAGAGAGCGAGACATTGCCTCTAGCAAATCCGAGATCGCAAACTATCCTTATGCAAGAATTGCAAAGCTAACTGACTCCTACGTGTAGCGATTTAGGTGAATCTTTTGTTCGGATGCCTACATTGTTGATCTAAATAAGGCTGTGCATACTCCGCAGCAAGCTGTGGCTGGGTTCTGGGTGATTCATTACAAGCATTCTGAGGTGTCCAGTCATGCCCGAGTCAACAATGCCCCAATCCATTCTTCGGGAAGGAAAGGCTGAAGGCGAGGAGCAAAAGGCGAGCGCGATCGCAAACAATTTTCTCGCAACCGGCATGTCCGCTGAGCAAGTGGCAAAAGTCACTGAACTCTCCTTGACTGATGTTCAGCAACTTGAAAAACAGTAATGGCTCTAATTCTTAAACTTTCTGGCCCAAAACCGTTCTTTGATACGACTTTAAACGTCTTTTCATTCGCGTCGATCACCGACTGCCACTACTTCTCTTTTCGCTGACCGTTGAGCTGTAAACGTGAAAGGAATGCTGCTGTCTGGGGCAATGGTGGCACCGCGTCGGGTGGGTTTGATCGGTCTTGCGATCGCAACTTCAAAGTCGTAGTTCAGAACCCAGGTTGCGATGACCAGTTGCATTTCCATCATCGCGAGAGCCGCCCCGATACAGCGACGATTTCCGCCGCCAAAGGTGATAAATTCTGAGGCGTTGTAGTTGCGTTCAATAAACCGTTCGGGGCGGAAGACTTTAGAGTCGGGGTATAAGTCCGGTCGATGGTGCAGCAGATAAATACAAGGGGCAAAGCGAGTACCTGCCGGATACTCTTGTCCCAAAATCGATACTGCTTTTAAGGCTTCTCGTGGGAAGGTAATCGGCGCTACCGGGTACATTCGCAACGTTTCTTGGCATACGGCCGTGAGGTACGCACACCGGCTCAACGCTTCCGGCGCAGGATTCGGTCCAAGTTCAGCCAACTTTGCCCGCAGCTTATTCAAAATTTCGGGTGATTTCGCCAGCCAGTAAAATGCCCAAGTTAACGCTGTCGCAGTAGTTTCATGCCCGGCAAATAGCAGGGCAACTAATTCATCTCGCAGTTCGCGATCGCTAAGTCCTTCGCCCGATTCATCGGTTGATCCTAACAGCAAACTCAACACATCGTCACCGCGCTCGCTCAACCGGCGCTTCTCCGTAATCTCAGTCTGAAGCAAGTCCACGATTTCTTGTTTCCGCTGTCGCATGGTACCCCAGGGACCAAAATCTTGCTGCATGAACTTAAAAAATAAGGCTCCCGAACCCAGCGGATTGGAGAAAAGCTCTAACATTTGTGCGATTAATTGCTTGAGCTGCTCGTAGCGATCGCCGTAGCTGACCCCAAACACCGTGCGCAAAATCACGTTCAGCGTAATATTTTGCATCGCATTGCGTAAGAGAAAGGGTCGCCCAAATTCCCGTCCTACGGTCTCTTGGTTGGCGATCTCGACTATCGTTTCAGCACTCCGGCGAATACTGTCTCCATGAAACGGTGGCATTAATAAACGACGCTCGCGGCGGTGGGGCTCTCCATCCAAAAAAATCACGGAGTAGTCACCCAAAATAGGTTTCAAGATTTCATTGCTGGCTCCCGCCCGAAAGACTTTTGAATCTTGACTAAAAATTTCTTTGACGCCGTTGGGAGAGGAGACCATCACTAACTTTCCCACTTGGCCGAAATTTACGGTGAAGACATCACCATACTTTCGGAAATTCTCCTCCATAAATGCGAGGGGGCGAAGCACCCAGTTTGCCAATTGCCAAGGGGCAGGGGCTTTCGGTCCGGGCGGTAAAGCGTTCATCGGCTGACTCTCGGCTACATAGTAATGGGGGTCTCTTTACTTAAGGTAACAATCCTCTGCGGAAGAGTGCGGGGGTGAACACGGTTGCGATCGCAGAAAAATTTAAGTTCGATTGTGAGCCCGTGAATTACGCTTGATGGTACGTTTTCTCTATTTCTATGGAGTCACTTAAAAGGAGTTGAAATATGATGAAATTTCAAAATTTACTCGTTTGTTTGGGCATGGGTTCAGCCCTTTTACTGGGCATGACTCCTGCTAATGCTCAAAGTAGCAGTAGTGCTTACACCCGCTGCTTTGCCCTGCGTATTGACACCATTGGCTTCGACGAGTTCGTAAAAAATGATGCAGATAATGAAGAATCTGTACTGTTACCGCCCGGTTGGAGTCCCGTTGCCATTACCAATTCTGCCAAAGCCGGGATCGGTGGCGGTCGAAAACCGATTGTCTTGGCTTGTGGACAAATTGAATACGATCCCGTGCAGCTTGAACAACGTTGGAAAGAAACCGTAGAGGCCAACGATTAGGTCTTAAAGTCTCAATACAATTGGTCAAGTTGTGTAAATAAGAGGCAGGAGATTTGAACGAGATCTCTTTCCCCAAACTAGAATTCTCTCAAAAATGAGTGTTTGTGGGATGCTGTTGATGCAGTCTTTTGCCCTCTGTCCTAACCCACTCTTTGATTGCTATATTTAGTGATGCATTCTATTTCGAGGGCTTCTTGGGTTCTGTTGCAAAAATTGAATTAAGAGATGAGGTCCCTCTTTCTTACCTGTATCAATGCAGCGCGACCGAAGATTTGGTGGATGAAAGAGATCTGTCTTGTTACATCTTCTCTACCGATATTTTGAATCTGTCCTTTCCGGATCATCGCTATTGCTTCGTACCCTTTGAGGGTCTGTCTAGCTGTATTAAAAGACCCAAACCCTAAGCTGGGTTTGACTAGGCGCTTGTTATAGCGATGATCTTGCTCGACCTGATTGTTGGGATACTTGACGGCACGGTGTTCGGTCTCTTCTGGAAGAGCTTCTTCTATTTTGAGGTCGTTCACCGCTGCCGGATAAGCGGCGTTCTTGTCCACATTAATCACACTGGGTGTGACCGTATTACGTGCTTTAAAAGTCTCTCTGAGAAATAGTTTGGCGACTTTTGCATTCCGTCTGACACTCAACATAAAATCCGGTGTCTGCCCGTTCGAAACCACAGCTCGATAAAGATACTTCCAGTACCCTTTAACTTTCACGTAAGTCTCATCAACTTTCCAGGAATCATTGTTCGGGCGTAGATGGGGACGGTAACGCTTATCTAGTCCTGGTCCATCCTGCGAGAGCCATCGATTAATAGTACTGTGGTCTACTGAGCGTCCTCGTTCGGTCATCATTTCCTCAAAGTCCCGATAGCTCAAAGAATAGCGGGCATACCAACGGACGTTGAGTAGGATGATTTCAGGCTAAACGTGCTTCCACTTGAATAGGACGGGCTGAGGCATGGACTCGGATCAATTAGAAGATGATAGCGAGCTCAATCGGTATCATCTCACTGTTTTTGCGACAGAACCAGAGTTAAAGGATGGGGCAGCTTGTCAAGACTTTTCAGTTGAGCACTCTGCTCATCAATTGCTGAGGTATCATCCAGTATTGATTCTTCGGTACGATAACCGTATTCTCGTCATTTCTTCAAACTATGGAGTCAAGTTTTCTCACGGCAGCTCTTCTCCCATTAGCCTTGTTTGTCATCATGCTGGGTATGGGTTTGGGCCTGACAATCCATGATTTCAAGCAAATCATTATGGCTCCTAAAGCAGCCATTTTAGGACTGTTCTCTCAGTTGGTTATGCTCCCCATTGTGGGCTTTGCGCTGGCCTCAATCTTTCCCCTTACCCCAGAGTTAGCCGTCGGAGTTATGGTTATCGCCGCCTGCCCAGGTGGTGCGACCTCCAACTTGATGACCTATATCGCCCGAGGCAACGTTGCCCTGTCGATTTCCTTGACCGCTATCAGCAGCGTGATCACCATATTTACTATTCCGTTGGTGATCAATTTCTCGATGCAGTCCTTTATGGGAGAAGCGGCTGCCCTGCAGTTACCCTTTTGGAAAACCGTGATTCAGATTGCGGTGATTACGCTGATACCAGTCTCTATGGGAATGCTGCTAAATCACTATGTTCCGCGCTTTGCAGCCAGTGTTGAGAAAAACGTTAAATGGCTCTCTCTCTTCTTTTTAGGGTTGATTATTGCAATCATCTTGTTTAAAGAACGGGCTAATGTTTTAGACTTTTTTATTCAAGTTGGTTGGGTCACGTTAGCCCTCAATGTGATCACCATGGCCTTGGGATTTGCGATCGCAACTTTGGCTAAACTTAACCGGCCCACGACCAAAGCTTTGACGATAGAAGTCGGCATCCAAAATGGCACCCTTGCGATTGCCGTGGCCAGTGCTCCCATCTTCTTGAATAATCCGAGTATGGCTATCCCCCCAGCCATCTATAGCTTAATTATGTATGTGACTGGATTTACATTTGTCCTCTGGTGTCAAAGGCAAACTGGGAGGTGGAACCCAGCCCCGAAATCACCTAAGGACAATGCGATAGCTCAGGGGTCAATGTCTCATGCTAACGACTTGGATGATGAATAATACAGCCAGAACTCCCCCAGATAACTCTATTAAGCGGCTCAGAAATATTCCGTGAGCAACCCGCAACTGCAGTAAGCCGAGGAACAGAGAAGAAACCCAATGTCTGAACGCTTAGCCTCTGAATTTTTTAGGGGTTATCCCCACCACTTTGCGAAATTGTTTACTGAGGTTACTGTGACTATTGAATCCGCACTCCAGAGC
>JBCDHF010000309.1:0-5823 GCA_038750375.1 Cyanobacteria bacterium P01_H01_bin.15 | reverse complement strand
GGGTCATTTGCGGCCAGCGGTGATTGGGGAATGTTTTGCTCGGGTCTTGGAATTTTTGGGTCACGATGTTCTTAAGCTCAACCACGTTGGCGATTGGGGGACTCCCTTTGGGATGTTGATTGCCTATCTGACAGAAGCCTATCCTGATGCGCTGAAAAATCCAGAATCGCTCGCATTAACTGAACTATCGACGTTTTATCGCCAGGCCAAAAAGCGTTTTGATGCGGACGAAGGGTTTCAGACGGCAGCCAGAGATGCGGTCGTACAGTTGCAAGGGGGTGAGTCGGAAACCTTGAAAGCTTGGGAAATTATTTGCGATTTGTCCAAGCGCTCATACCGGAAGATTTACGATTTGCTGGATGTTTCTACCGATATCGTGGATCGGGGGGAGTCATTTTACAATCCGTTTTTGGCGGATGTGGTCATCGACTTAAAAGAGCAAGGACTCTTAGTAGAAGATGCCGGGGCTCAGTGTGTGTTTTTGGAGGGATTTACCAATAAAGATGGTAATCCACTGCCGCTAATTATTCAAAAATCGGATGGCGGTTTTAATTACGCAACGACCGACTTGGCGGGGATTCGTTACCGGGTCAATGAAGATGGGGCTCAACGGATCGTCTATACAACGGATTCTGGGCAAACTAATCATTTTGCTCAGGTGTTTCAGGTGGCTCGGCGGGCCGGCTGGGCGAATAAAGATATCGATTTAGTGTTTGCGCCCTTTGGGTTGGTACTGGCCGACAGTGGCAAAAAATTTAAAACCCGTTCTGGGGATACGGTGCCGTTAGAGGATCTATTGAATGAGGCGATTGCCCGGGCCCGTACTGATTTGGAAAGCCGAATTCAGGAAGAAGGTCGGGATGAGCCGGAAGACTTTATTGAGCAGGTCGCAGAAATTGTCGGGATTAGTTCGGTGAAATATGCCGATCTCAGTCAAAATCGCACCAGTAACTATATCTTTAGCTATGACAAGATGTTGTCGCTGAAGGGCAACACTGCGCCCTATATGCTTTATGCTTACGTCCGTATTCGCAGTATCAGTCGGAAAGGAGAGATTGATTTTGAAAATTTGGCTGCCGATAAAGACATTTTGCTGGATACCGACGCGGAATTGAATTTAGCCAAGCATTTGTTGCAGTTAGATGAGGTTTTGGATGAAGTGGCTACGACTCTTCTGCCCAACCGGCTTTGTCAATATTTGTTTGAGTTAGCCCAAAAGTTTAATCAGTTTTACGATAGCTGTCCTGTGTTGCAGGCGGAAGAACCGTCAAGAACATCGCGCTTGATGCTCTGTGATTTAACAGCCCGTTCGCTGAAGTTGGGATTATGGCTGTTGGGGATTCGGGTGTTAGAGAGAATGTAGGAGTTTGCGATCGCGTTTTGTGAGAGCGTTACGATTGGCCTTAAGGGGATTGGAGATCAATGACTGTCAGTGCTGAGAAACCGCTGCCACCTGGAAGTTTTGGCTTACCGATTTTTGGAGAAACGATTGCCTTTTTAACGAATCCCCAGTTTGCTAGTCAGCACTTTGAACGATATGGTGATATGTTCAAGACCAAAATTTTGGGCAGTCCCACGATTGTGATTAAAGGAGCTGAGGCGAATCGCTTTATTTTCACTGGGGAAAACAAAAATTTTCAGGTGAATTGGCCGCCAAGTGTGGAGAAGTTACTGGGCCCTTTGTCCTTGGCTTTACAGACGGGATCTGTCCATGCCCAGCGTCGACGTCTATTATTTCAAGCGTTTCAGTCACGGGCTCTGGCGAGCTATGTGCCAACCATAATTTCAATTGGAGAGTCTTATCTACAACAGTGGGTTCAGCAACCTGAATTAGCCTGGTATCCGGCAATTCGAGACTATACGTTTGATATTGCGGGAAAGTTGTTTGTCGGGTTGGATCATGCGGCCGAGACAGATTTAGGACATTGGTTTGATGTCTGGTGTCAGGGCTTATTTACAATTCCGCTGAATTTGCCGGGGACACCCTTTGCGAAGGCCTGGAAATGTCGTCGACTATTGCTGACAGAACTGGAAAAACTCATTCGCGATCGCAAAACGAGGAGTGTCGAAGAAAAATCCGATGCATTGGGCATTATGTTGGCGGCTAGAGATGAGGAAACCGGCGAAGGTCTGAGCGTTGAGGAACTGAAGGATCAGGTGCTCTTGCTACTGTTTGCAGGGCATGAGACATTGACCTCCGCGATCGCATCTTTTTGTTTACTGATGGGACAGTATCCGGCGGTTCAGGCACGGGCACGAGAAGAGCAGGCACGGTACCGAGATCAGCCCTTGACGAGTCAGCTCTTGAGGAAAATGGAATATCTCGATCAGGTCATTAAGGAGGTTTTGCGCTTCGTGCCGCCGGTTGGGGGTGGGTTTCGGAAGGTGCTGCAGGATTGTGAATATGAGGACTATCGTATTCCTGCTGGGTGGAGCGTGTTGTATCAGATGGCGGCAACCCATCGGGATGAGAGTCTGTTTCAAGATCCGGATAATTTTGAGCCGGAACGGTTTGCACCGCAGCGGGCAGAAGATAAGGCGAAACCATTTAGTTTGATCCCATTTGGAGGCGGTGTGCGGGAATGTATCGGGAAAGAGTTTGCCCGGCTAGAGATGAAAGTGTTTGCCGCTCAGTTGTTGCGGGGTTATGAGTGGGAACTTTTGCCAGATCAGGATTTGAGCCTGGATATGGTGCCGACGCCACGACCACGAGATAATTTGAAAGTTAAGTTACAGAGACGGTAAACGCGATCCCGCAGCTAAAACTCCTAACTTGCGATCTCGAGTTTAGACTCCAATACCCAATCTTTCGATTGCTCTGTGGAAGACTCCCAATCACATCTCATCGAGTAGTTGCCACGTTGCCTGTAAAAGTTCCGGTAGTCCGTGGCGGGTAGCAGCGGAAATGCCTAAAATTTTGGCATTAGTGCGCGATCGCAAATCTTCCGCGACCAGTTTAAAGAGTTCTGGATCATCTGCATCAAGTTTGTTGAGGGCAATAAGTTGGGGTCGTTCCGCCAGTCCGTGACCGTAAGCGACTAACTCGTCTTGAATTGTTTGGAAATTGGCGATGGGATCGGGGGCGATGATGTCGATAACGTGAATCAATACTTTAGTTCGTTCGATATGGCGTAAAAAATCATGCCCTAAACCCACCCCGGCATGGGCCCCTGCAATGAGTCCGGGGATATCAGCAAAGACGGTCCCATCCCCCGTTTGACGTTTAACGACTCCCAGGTTGGGCACTAAGGTTGTAAACGGATAATCCGCAATTTTTGGCTGCGCGGCTGATAGGGTGGCAATGAGTGTTGATTTTCCGGCATTAGGCAAACCGATGATGCCGACTTCAGCAATGAGCTTAAGTTCGAGCCGCAGTTTGCGTTCCTCCCCCTCTAAACCCGGCAGCGCATATTCCGGCGCCCGGTTTCGATTACTCAAAAAGAAGCGATTTCCTAAGCCCCCTTTACCTCCGGCTGCTACGCAGATCGTCTGATTCGGTTCCGTTAAATCGCCGAGCAGTTCATCTTTCTCCAGATCATGAATCAGCGTCCCGCAAGGCACATCAATCACCCGGTCATCTCCAGACGCACCCGTACAGTTACTCGGCCCACCGCGAGTCCCATCCATTGCCTTAAAGCGTCGGGCATAGCGAAAATCTAGCAGCGTTTGCAGATTATTATTGGCACGCAAAATCACCGAGCCTCCATGACCGCCATTACCGCCCGCCGGACCTCCTGCCGGGACATATTTTTCCCGCCGAAAAGCGACGATGCCATCACCGCCTTTCCCGCCGACAACTTCAATCTCCGCGTAGCCAATAAATTGCATGGGCTTTTAATCTGCTTGGGCCAACCTTTACCCTAGCTCCCCACTGCTGAGATTGTGTAAAGCATTAGCGATCGCAGAGCTTTTCAATAAATGAGTAGCTAAAGCTAAATAAATTCACTCACATCTTCATCGCATTCGTCAGCCAGATAGCTCAATGCTCGGAAGCGCAAACCGACAAGTTGCTCATAAAGCGGATTTAGCTTACACATGGCTGGAATATGCACCACTTTTTTCCCAAATAAAACGACATCCCGCTCGAAGGGGCATTGGGAGGGAATGAGGCGACACATAAATTTGGCTACTCGCGGATCTTGAACGTCCATCCCATCTAACCATTCCTTAATCGGCTTAAGCGGCTCTAATTTATGCTCTTGATCCTGATACTTATTTTTTTCGGGATGGTAAAGAGTTTCTTCTAAAGATTTGAGGGCTTTAACCCCTAAACCCAAGGCTTTATCAAAGGCTTCTAATAAATCCGCTTCTGGTTTGCTATATATTCCATCTGCTACCGACACCATTACTGCCGTTCGTAAAAAATTTTCTGCCAATGAGCGATCTCGTCCTAAAACTTTCGCCAAATCGGCTGCTTCAATCGGTTCTAACGCGCTTAAAGAGCCGTCATCGAACGCCAATTTTTGAGTAAGGTCCACAATTAACGCTTGTTCTTCGTCGTCGTAATTACCATCCGCCCAAGCGATAGTAAGCAGTCCTCGTAACCAAACCACGACTTCTTCATTTGAATAGGATACTTTGGCGCTACTAGTCATAGATTTACCTTTCAAACAATAAACGCTAAGAGGTCTGCTTTTTATTTTAGGCTTCGGCCTTCCCCTTCATGGCAGCTAGCGGGATATGCGAAAATAAAGCCACCCTTTTGTTAATTCTGTTACCTATGTACAAGTCCGTCGCGGAAATCATGATGCCTAATCCGGCGAGCATTAACCCGGAAGCCCCGCTCTCGGATGCAATTCAGCTATTAGCCAAACCCGAAGTGAGTGCTTTGCCTGTTTTGGATCAGCAAGGAAAACTAGTAGGGATTATTTCTGAAACTGATTTGACCTGGCAAGAAACCGGTGTCGAAACACCCCCTTACATCATGCTGCTGGATAGCGTGATTTATCTCCAAAATCCGGCTCGCCACCATGAGCAAGTCCAGAAAGCTTTAGGCCAAACAGTGGGCGAAGTTATGAGTGATCATCCCGTCTCCATTGCGCCGGACTCGCCTGCAAAAGATGCCGCTCGGTTAATGCATGAGCGTAAGATTCATAATCTGCCAGTGGTTGATGTCGACAGTCAGCTGGTTGGGCTGTTAACTCAAAGCGATATCGTGCGGGCTATGGCTGATAGTTAGCTAGCAGTTGGAAATGTTTACTCACTCATCTTTTCATTTATTATTTCCAGAAATTCATGTCTAACTCCACTAGCGACGTTGAAGCATTGGTCAACTCTGCCGATTTTGGTGAGCGCATTCGCGGTATTAATCAGCTACGAAATATCGATCCGGCAGTGGCTTATGAACTGATTAAGCCCTTAGTCACCGATGACAATGCCCGGATTCGCTATGCGGCCATTAGTCAACTCGATCCTCTTGGCCAGCAAAATCCGGAAGAAGCACTGGCTATCTTACGTGATCGCTTAATGAATGATTCTGAAGTCGATGTGAAGGGGGCCGCTGCCGATGCCTTGGGTGGACTCGGATTGACCGCTGGTTTTGAAGATTTGGTCGCTGCGTATCAGGGTACGTCTGAGTGGTTGCTACAGATGAGTATTGTCGCGGCTTTGGGGTCTCTTGGCGATTTGCGTGCCGTGGATCTCTTGTTGGTCGCGCTTCAGTCCGATGTTGACTTGGTCAAAACCACTGCAATCTCTGCTCTAGGAGATTTAGGGGATCTTCGAGCCCTCGACCCTCTCCTCGAATTTGTGACCGATTCAGATTGGCAAATTCGCTATCGCTTAGCTCAAGCTCTTCAGAAATTGAACGCTGATTCCGCGCTG
>JBCDHF010000308.1:0-5859 GCA_038750375.1 Cyanobacteria bacterium P01_H01_bin.15 | reverse complement strand
GGAATTCGTCCAGAATGCGCTGTTGGATCCTTTTCATCAAGTCCTCGCCGTGAAAGCGAATCACAGCCGCATCAATGCCAGCATTCATTATTCCGAATGAATTGGCGGCTGTGACGAAACAGTCGTGGGGTTCGAGGTCTTCAAAGCGGCACTGTTTGACTTGGACATTGGGTAGTCCATCGAATTGATCTCGGAAAGCAGCGCACATTTCCTGATTGGGATTGATGAGCCAAAGATTGATGGGGAGAACCATAGTTTGCAAATGTATAGGGAAAGCCTGGCAGAACAATGATTTGTCATCCTACACTGTAATCGGACTCGTCGTCTTTTTATCTTTGATATTCTGTGAGTTCTTTTTCTTATTAGCTTAGAACTCTTATACAGACTCGCTTATGAGGTCTGAAACCTTTTAAATTCGTTTCCTTTGTTCGATCTCCTGCAAGAAGTCTAGTGTATTCGTTGAGAAACGAGAACTAAATCCTTGAACAAATCTTGATACTCCACGTGAGTCTCATGTCTTTGAGTACACCACGTCTTACCTTCACTTTTGTCCATATAAGCGAGATAATCTGGTGCACCTGGAAATTTTACGTTGTCTGTGACTACTATTACAGATTCATGCAAAAGATGGTTATTTAACAATGCTTGAAGATCTGACAAGTAGTATTTTTTATCATGATCGATAAAAACAAAATCAAAGGGGCCTCTTGCTTCAACATACTGACTTCTGAGCTTCGTTATTGTCTGTCCACCATCTCCAATTGAGCCAACAAGGACTTCTACTTGGTCATCCACAGCTGCGTGTTCAAGAATTGTTCGGGAAATATTTGCATTAGCGTCACTAATTTCAATGGAGAGGATTTTAGCCTCTGGCGCTGCTATTGCCATACGAAGAGCACTATATCCACAATAAGCTCCAAGCTCTAAAATATTTCTAGGTTGCTTTATTTTTATTGCATCGTCCAGAATCTTTCCTTTTTCGTCACCAACGTTGATTAGGAAACTTTGTGTCCATGCAAATTCATCAATAGCCTGGAGCACTCCTAGGACATCGCCTTTGGGACAATTACTTAAGATATGTTTTACAAGCTTTTCTTCTCGACCATCACCAACTTGCCCTGTTTTTAGAAGCTTCGGCATGCTAAATAGCAGTCGCAAGAAGGACCATCTTAAGAATGGATTTTTTTGGTAAGAGTTCATTGAATAACCTCGGTATTTAGTCGACCTAACAGTCAGAACTCAACGACGGGAACGCAAAATCCCACAATTTATTACACAAATTATCCTAAGTCCGTTTCTGTGAAGTGGATAGATAGGTTGTGCCAATGTTGCAAAAATTTGAGGTCATTGATAGGGTCTCTCGAATATTTTCGTGATTTTGTGAGTTGTAAGGACTTCGGAAATTTATCGAAAATCTGCGCGATCGCAAGAATTCGCAACAATGCCCTTAACGGAAATTTTCCCCGCAACCGCCTAACGCATAGCCTCACCTAAAAGACAAAGTACACGATAGACCTCTTGCACGGACCCATTTGTTGGAGGCTAAAACCCATTAAAATCGTTCAATTTTCCGATTCCTGCAAGAGGTCTAATGTTTGCGAACGCGTTTACTAACGAGCATGGCTTTAACGTTCTCGTTTAATGGGCCCAACATTGTCGTACAAAGTCGGAGAAGGCAGTGCATAATCATTATCGATTGAAGCAGTAGCTGGCTCTTGGCTAACCGTAATTTCAATATCGTTTTGCACTTCCTCAAAGGAAAATTCCTGCTGAAAGATCGTTTCTTTGTCTTGATTTTGAATCTTAACGCTCAACGGAAAATCTAACGGCACCGATTCTTGTTTCCCTAAATCAGCCGTATAGCGTTTTTGGGCATCGATAGTGAGCTTGATCCGATAATCTCCCGAGTCCAACGGCTCATACACCGCTCGACTCACGCCCACTTGATACGTAATCACCTCCCGAAATAGCTCATCAATAATTGAGCGATACTTCTCTGAGGCTCCGGCTGCGATGGCGTCTTTCAGATTCAGGACAGTGGCATAGGGTGGACCTTGATAACGATATTGTGCCAAAAAGTTAGTTATGCCTGTCAGCAAAGCCTCCTGACCGATCAAAAACTCAACTTGCTCCAGCACCATCCCACCCTTATGACGAGCAATGGGCAGCTCATTGTAAATATCAGCCAAAGGTGGCTCTTTAAAGTCAATCTTGCCTAACTTACGGAAATAGTCTCTCTGACGTTGCTGTTTTGCCCGGCGCTGCTCCTCAGGAGATTGTTGCGATCGCAAATATAAATTACTGGCATAGTCACTCAGGGCTTCCCGAATGCTCATGCCCCCTGCCACATCAGCGGAGATTAGTTGATCTTCCCACCAGGCTTGGGCGAGTAGATACGTGACCCAACTGGTTAAAGCCATGCGTCCGCGATCGCTGGGCTCACTTTTCCACGCTAAAACTTCCGGAATGCCAATCGTGCCTGCGTCTGAATGGATCATGCCATCGTAGTAAACAAACTCCACTAACCTGAGCTGCTTAAACGGAAATTCACCGAAACGGTCCTGAAACAGCTCTAACGCTTGTCCTGCCTGTTGAACCATGTAGTCTATGTTTTCGGTATGTTGGGGATGGTAATAAATCTCGATGGGAATGCCATAATCCTCAGTGCGATGAATCGCGTAATCTCCTGAGAAAATAGTGAACTTTCCGCGACTGGGTTTGGTAGATTGATAGCGATAATAATTGCGATCGCCTTCTCGCCACTGCTTTACTAATTCCCCGGTTGTTACTCCAGTATGTTCTTCGGAGGTTCCAACGGTGATATCCAGGTCTCCCCATGCCAAATGAGTCACCATCAAGGCTTGCTCAAGGGCTCCCGGATCATTATGCGATCGCATCCGTTCAGACAGGGGCGATAATCCCAGCTTGGAGCGAAGCCAGGCTTTCTTTTGTTCGACCATTTTGGTGTAGCCTACAAACGGTAAGATAAATGGACTGTAGAGATTGCTACCGTTAAACACCACATCGTTGGGATAAATCATATAAACATCATCGCTGTCTACCTGATTGCGAAATCCTCGGGCTGGATTGGTAGCAGTGGTAAATTCCAGAGTTTGAGACTCTCCTGGCTGTAGCGGCGTTGCCAAATCGTAGATGTAATATCCCAATTCGGGATCGGCTTCTCGAAGAGTTGCGCCTGGATAGCTTACTTCACCTAAATTCAGATTGATGAACGTCAACAAATGAAGTTCTGAAATAGGTGACTCTGTCCGATTTTCCAGGAGGTATTTGCCTGTCGCTTCAAAATACCGCTCTTCTGGATAAAGCTCTACCGTTACCTCGGTATTTGTCACCACCGGCATCGGCAAGGATTCATATTGTTTGTAGTTCGTCTCAATGGCAGCAGCTGTCTCTTCTTTCCCAAATGGTTGATAAGCATTAACCACCACCGTGTTGTAAAAAATCCATGACCCGACTCCTGCGATCGCAAACAGAATCCCAAATAGTGAGCGCTTAACCAACTGCTGTGTCTGTCGCCAGCTATGACACCAACGTTTGAATACATTCCCTTCAACCAATCCTCTCGGCCACAACACATAAGCCGCAATGCCTAGCGCTACGGCCCATAAGCTCCAATACAGTACATACCAGAGATGTCCTGTAAATAAGCCCCCATAGCCATTCATGGGAGAGTATTCGATGTCGTTGGTCTGAAAAATTCGGTAAAGATTGTGGTACCAGCCCAACGCATCGAGGGGAATATGGGAGACTGAAACCGCAATCACGATCGCCATCCCCAGATATTTGCGCCGAGTCACTACCTGCGTAAAGAGAGCGAGTACAGCTGTGAGATAAAAGTACGGCCCATGCTCTAAAAACAACATCTGAAAGTACAGCCCAAACTCAAACTGGGTGTAACCTTTAAAAACTTGATAACCGACCATTACGCCCATCGCCAACACCAAGTTGATAGTGATAACTACAAACAAACCGGTTAGTTTCCCGAGCAGCAAGACCCCATTAGAGACCGGCGTGGCGTCAATAACATCCTGTATCCGCACCGTGCGATCCCGCTCAATCGCTTCTGCGGCGTAAACCACAATAATGGCGAACAAAATATATTCCAGATAGATATTGGCCGAATGAATCAAAATATCGGTACTGGGATTGGAATCGCTAAACGAACGACTTCCGAGCGCTGCCATCACCAAGCTAACCAGCCCTGCTCCTGTCAGCAGCAAAAACGCGCGGCCTTGCAGAATCATCCGCGATTCAAACACACTTTGATAGAGCCATTGCCGCACTAGCTCTCTTGGTCCAATAGCATCCGCATTTGCGATCGCAAAAGTTTTCGTCTGGGGTTTAATGGGCGGAGCGGACTGAACTGTATTTATGCGCGAGCTAGATTTAGTCCTTGTTTGAGGCAGTTTTAATCGAAATCCCCAGTAGCTCAAAGCCCAAATGCCAGTTGCGATCGCAAGCCATAGCAGCCGATTCGCGATAAAGGTTCCGCTCAGGGGCGGCATCAGGGTGTTGTATTGATGAACGGTCCAGGTAAAGGCTTGTTCTTCGAGGGCAAAGAACCCAAACGGGTCCGCTAGCGCCCACACTCGATATTGCTCAAAGTCAACAATATCCCCGCCAATCATCAACAGAGATGCTAGGTAAAGCATGACCAAGATAATCCCGCCCGCATAGGTAATCGCCAAACTCCGAGTTCGAGCCGCTAACCCAAATGCGATCACAGAAACTAAAAATAAATTCGGCAGCGTAATTGCCACAAAACTTAAAACATAGGCATCTAATCGCAGGGGTCCGATCGCGTATTCATTCAGCCCTGGTAGCAGACTCCCTAGGATCATTCCAGGCAAATAGGCAGAGAAGGCGAGCAACGCCATGCCAAAGGCCGCCGCAAAGCGCATACCTAAATACCGTGATTTGGAGATGGGCGTCGCTAAAATCAGCTCTTCCGTTTGATTTTGCACATCCCGCACAAACGTTTCCGCCACAAACGCACTCGCCGCCAAGATCGCAAAAATGCTATACCAAATCACCGTCTGAAAGATTTGCAGCGGGCTATTCACAAAGAAAAAGGCGTTCCCTTCACTGCCTTTGGAGACCATATCAACAGTTGCGATCGCAAAAAATACAGCGGCAATGATCCAAAAGGTCGGGCGGCGCAGATGGTAGCGGCTTTCAAAGCCCAGCACGGGAAGGGAAATCATGGTCTAATCCGGAAAGCATGAGTGCTTCTTAGGATATCGGAGGGTGGCTGGCTTATGTGCTGATTTCCCAGTCCTCAATCGATAGCCCCTGATTTCATTGATACTCTCGTGTATTGTGCGTGACCAAGATTGGATTGTGCGTTTTTGCGATAGCGCACGAACCCCAATGAAACCGGAAAAATTCTCAAACATGCCCTTACCGAAAACTTCTCACTGCATCCGTCTAACGTCAATGTTCATCGGATTAGACAATATGTAGCGAAGCGGAACTTAGCCTTATGCCGGTGGAGCTAGTTGTTTTGAGTGTCAACCAAAAGCGTAAATAATTAAGCCATTAGACTCGGCGGCACACTCTTTAAATATAGTCGCCCAATCTTCACAGTATCTCTCGAATTCGCTAAATGAGTTGAACCTTGGATTTGAGAAATGTGTTTTTGCCCACTTTTCTTCAATATATTTAACATTTATCTCGGATAATCTTTCTGCATAGACTTTTACTGTGCTTGGTTGCATTGCAACTTCAACCATTTCTGATTCACAGTTTAGCTCATTTAATCTGTGTTCTTCATCACGCCAGCCCCAAAACAACTTTGAAAAGACTTCGTTGATTTTTTCGATTTCGGAAAGACAGTCT
>JBCDHF010000307.1:0-5862 GCA_038750375.1 Cyanobacteria bacterium P01_H01_bin.15 | reverse complement strand
AGCATATTGAGTAAAAGGAGGACAGTTGAAAATTACCAAATCAAATTCTGCTTGGGCTTGTTTGATGAGCTTTCTGATGTGATGGGATGACAGCAGCTTGGCTGGGTCGCGGGTCGTCTGGCCAGTCGTCATGACAAACAAATTGTGCTCTATGGGCGACCGCCGATAAACCTCTTTTAAGCTCAGGTCTTGGGCCAAAAGATTACTAAATCCCCTTTCGTTGAGTAATCCTAAAGACTCGTTTAGATAAGCTCCCTCTGGGTCAGCATCGATCAGCAAGACTCGATGTCCCATTTCTGCTGCCATCCAGGCCAGGTAAGTTGCTGTTGTCGGATCAGCTAATTCCTCATCGACAGAACTCAATGCTAAAGAGTAAAACGAACCTGCTTCACTCGCTTGTTGGATGTTGATCACCAGCGAGCGAAAAGCTTCTCTCAGGTCAAAAATGTCATCATTTGGCAAAGAGCCGTTACTCGCACCTTTGCTGACAGATTTTGGCTTATTTAACCCTGAGGCGGAGCTAGGAATAACGGGGGGAAACAGGGTCAGTAAGTATTCCTCATCATAGCCTCGGCCCACTGCTTGGTTGTAAGGAATCAAGCCTAAAATGGGCACTGGTGTAATCCGCTTGATATCTTTGGAAGAATATAAAACTCCTTTTTGGGCATCGAGCAAAAAGGCTAAACCAGTCCCCAATAGGATGCCTAAAATACCTCCCAGAGCCAGGCTGTTGGGCAAACTTTCTGTCGTTGCTGAGAGGGTGGGGGGCGTGACCAATTCCCAGGGGAGCTCTCGTTGGGCTGCTTCAATCTGTAGGGTTTCTCGGCGCTCTAAGAGTTGACCCAGGTTATTATTAGCGATCGCTAAATCCCTTTCTAAGTCGGTGAACTGACGGCTGACACTGGCTAGGGTATCGACATCAACATTGAGCGAATTGAGGGTTGCTTCTAGGGAGGCCCTCTGGGTATTTAACAGCTCAATTTCGGTCAGCAATTCGCGCTGCACGTTGTTCCCCTCACGGGCCAGCAGATTTAAGAGGTTATTGCGTTCCTCAATCAAGACCTGCATGTCCTCGTTTGTATCTAAAAACAGGGTCGAAGCTTCGGCGATTTGGCTATCTAAATCAAGTAAATTAGAAATCAAAGCTTGATAGCGATCACTCTCACTTAGGGCCGGTGAAACTGAGGCATCTTGAGGCTGCTGGGCGAGTTCCTGCTGCAGATCGTCGTACAAATTGACTCGTTGCTCGAGTTCGACCAGCAGCGCTAGATATTGACTATCAAAATTATTGATTTGTTCATTCAACTGTCCGCCCCGCGCTTCCGGGGTGATCAAATTATTGTCTTGGCGGAGAATTTCCAGGTCCGTTTCTAGGCTTTCCACCCGCTGCCGCACGTCCGGCACCTTTTCATTGAGAAAATCGAGCCCCTGACGGATATCTCGCTGGCGGGAGGCCAGACCATAGTCTAAGAACGTTTTCGAGATTAATTCGGCCAGGTAGCGAGTCTCTTCACGGGATGCGCCCTGTAATGCTGCACTGACAATCCTCGAGTCCTCAGTCGTCCCTAGGTTCAAGCGTCCTCGAATCGAGGAGTAGCAGCGCCGTTGGTGTTCTTCCTCAACAACCCCAGTATCCGACGCGGCGGGAGTGCAGTCTGCAATCTCCTCTTCCATCGACTTATCCACTACCGGCTGTAGCACTCCCGGCCCAGTGAGAATGCGAGCCTGGTCTTCCAGCGATAAGGAAGTTTGCTTTTGGCTGGGTGTGGTTTCTGTGATCGACGTTTGGATGACCTCGGTTTCTGCACTGAGGGGCTGAATCAAAATATCGAACCTGGCGGTGTAGGTAGGCGGGCTGAAATAGGCTCTCGCCCCTGCGGCTCCGGCACAGACTGTGGTGACAGCGGCAATTAGCCCGATACGCCGCTTCAGGGTAGATAAAATGCCGCCTAGATCGATCCCTCCTTCGGGGTTGGCATTTGCCGGTTGATTGGGATTAGTGGCCATAGAAGACTGCATCGGCTTGGCTGTCACTCCTGAATTTTTCGAAATTGAGATGAACTAGTCAAACAGGTTAAAGAAGTTGAAAGGGGCTCCCAAAATAAAGAGAAAGTCCGCAATCGGGCTAGTGATCGCACCCAACGTATCGGAGAAATCGGCTAACCCCGAGGTGCCGACAATAATAATGTCGTTGTTTTGTAGGACAGGGTTGCCGTCTTCACTAATTCCTTGAGCAAAGTCAACATTCAGTTCCCTTTGCGTGACTGTACCGTCGGGGTTTAGTCTCACCAGGCCCACCACATCTTCTCGGGCTCGGGTATTAAACCCGCCTGCAGCCAGGACGCCTTGATTTAAAGGAGTATTGGGAGGCACTTCGATTTGACCAGGCCGGTTGACTTCACCGACTACGTTGATCCGAATAGAGTTGGGCGAGAAGGTGGCGGCGGCGGTTTGAGCCGCCTCTTCTGCCGGTATGGCCGCCGTCGCGGTCGGAATGACGACGGTATCGCCTTCCTGCAAAATTGCGTTTTGCTGTAAATCACCCGTTTGTAGCAAACTCCACAAATCAACGGTGAAAGTCTCTTGATCGCCGTAGCGGAGCGTTCGGCGCACTTCGACTTGGCGAATGTTAGCCAAAGGCTTAATGCCCCCTGCCACCTGAATGGCATCGGTCACGGTTACCGCATTACCATCGCCTCCTTCTCCACCCGGTACCCCGGCATCGCCGGTGCGGGTAGCGCCGCCTCTCAGTCGATACGGGCCAGGCCGAAAGACTTCGCCCACCACGGCAATGTTAATCGGCTCGGTGACATCGGCATAGAAGTTGGCATCGGCTACCAAAGCGCTTTCGTCTAAGGGCACCAGGGTAGAAGGGATAAAAATACTATCCCCGTCGCGCAGCACAATATCTTGGCTCAGGTTCCCCGTCGTCAGTAATTCCCAGAGATTGGCCTGAAGGACTCGCGTCTGGCCACCTTCGCGGCGAGTGATTTGCACGTTTCTCAGATCAGCACTGGGGGTAATCCCTTCGGCGGTTTGCAGTAGGCGAGTCAGGGTCGGATAGCCGCCGTCGTCTCCTTCTAATACATAGGAGCCCGGGCGGTTGATTTCGCCCGCAATGCCAATTTCTAAGGGGCGACGATTGAGCAGATTGAGGGTAACGATAGGACGGCGCAAAAGTTGGCTGTAGGCATTAGAGATAGCCGCTGTGGCCTGCTCGATGGTGAGTCCATCCACGGCGATCGCGCCCACACGGGCCAAATTCAAGCGACCATCCACCTGAACTTCATAGGTGCCACTGTATTCCGGCAAACGGAATAGAATTACTTCAACTTGGTCTCCAGCTCCTAAAACATAGGAGTTCTCGGCGATGGGGAGAGAGGAAAGTCTGACTGGGGAAGCAGATTCACTTTGAGCCGGCAGTGATGATGCTTCCAGTTGTGATCTTCCATCGGGCATACTTCGAGCCAGGGTTGTTCGGGGTAGCAGGGCTCCGCAGCTAGCCCATACTAAGCAAGTACTCATCAATGCCAATGAAGGCTTAGTCCCCCATCTCAGAAAGCCCATCCAAACATTAGCCATGTTAGAAACCTCTCAGATAGAAAATCTGAATCTCCTCTTCTTTATGCAGGCCTGAATTTTGAAATCCGTACAGATTTTGCATAGCCAAGATCAGCTCTGGAATATCTTGCCTAAGCTCAAAACAGTGTCGAAAGCGACAACGGCTTGGCGATCGCGATCTGAACAGTTAGTGGGAAGCAAAGAATGGATGCAAGCTAATAGACCACTGTTCAACCAAAACGCAGCACTGTTGTGCTTGTTAGTGAAAAGTTTTCTCCTGACGTTTACACCAGTTTCTGTTGATGGTTTTCAGCATCACAATCACTGCCAATAAAGGCTTAAGAGCGAAGTCTTATCATAAATATCAAATAATTCTCTATTCAAGTAAAATGTTCATGGTATCAGCTTATACGCTGCCAAACTTGTGACCATCACGGGCGCTCATTACTAGAAAATTTGCTCCTGGTATTGGCAACAGTTTCTATTGATGGGTGGAGTACTACGACCACTACTAAAAAAGGCTCAACGGCGAAATTTGATCGCAGATATCAAATAATTTTCTGGTTAGGCTAAATGTTCATGGCATCAGTCTATGTATGGCTGATTTTTTGGCTGTCACTTTACACAAACTTCATGAAATTTTTGCGGATCAATATGAAGTTTTCAGAATTGAATAGTGTGGCCAGTCGGTCTGTAATGAGTATCTCAGACTGGTTTCGCCACTTTAAAGTGCTCTGATGACGACGTCAGGAAGATTCTCACTACAGGAATAATGCTGTCCCCTGCCAATTGATTTTGGTTTTGAAAAAGCGAGTCGGTTTCAAGCGAACTACCAAGATATTTGATGCTCTTTTCTCTATTCGTCTTGAGGGTTATGGCAAAGCCATTCTTTCTCTCCTGTCAACAGATGCTCGAAGTTTTGATGGCAGCAGTTTTTCTTTGGTTTGATTGAATACATTTTTTGTTGATTCAATTCAATACTTTTTTGACGGGAACTAAAAACGCTGAATCAAGTCACGTATATCACCAGCATGTGTTTGTTGATAAATGAATGCTGGAGGTCTACTTTTATCAAATGCTTTGCGGCTAAAAAAGACAGTCCAAGGCGATGTTTTACCCGTCTTTAAAGATTCAACAGCAATAGTCGGAAGAACCTGAACTTGACAAAAGGTGGTAATTCAAACAAAATTCAAAAGACGAATTGAATGATGATTTAATTCGCGTCCTTTTCGAACTATTTACTGCTGTTGAATAAATATTTTTTGGGAGACACATATACTGTTTTCTGAACACACTTTTGTGTGAGATTTTGTCAAAGATCCTATCGGGGCATCTACCATTTCTGTCCTCACATGCCCTAAGGATTATGACAAATACGACATTTCGCTCCTGCGAGCAGGTACTTGGATTTCCGATAGCTGCAGATCCGTTTGCTCACCAAATTGAATGCATTTTGCGGTGGGGAAAGCAGCGACTAAGTCGGTTTGTGTGTGTGGCTAATGTTCACATGCTCATGGAAGGTCGTTGGAGCACGACTTTTGCTCAGGTATTGCACCATGCAGACATGTTGACTCCAGATGGCATGCCCCTCGTTTGGGCAATGAACCTGCTAACTAAAAGTCCCCACGAGCGAGTTTGTGGGATGGATCTGATGAAAGCCTTGTGTGCCAAAGCTTCAGAGAATGATATCAAGGTCTACTTTCTGGGGACTGACCCGCCAACCTTGCGTGATATGCATGAGCGACTTCAGGTTGAGTTTCCCGATTTAGAAATTGCCGGCATGGAGCCGCTACCATTTCGTCCTTTGACCATAGAGGAGGACAAGCAAGTGGTTGAGGAAATTAACAATAGCCAAGCGGGGATTGTATTTGTAGCTTTGGGTTGTCCTAAACAAGAGATTTGGATGCACCAGCATGTCAAACGAATTCAGGCTGTCATGGTCGGCGTTGGTGGGGCTTTCCCGATGTACGCTGGCATGCAAAAACGGGCGCCCCAATGGGTGCAGTCAAAGGGGTTGGAATGGTTATTCCGCCTAATGCAAGAGCCCGGTCGACTGTGGAAGCGCTATTCAACTACAATTCCACCTTTTATGGTTCTATCGGCAAAGCAGATCGTCTCTTACCGACTGAAGAGGCGCTTAGAGCGGGTTTTCAATAAGACCTGATCGGGTGAATTTGAGTCCACGAAATACAGCCAAAACGGTCTCGACCATGAAGTGGCACAACCTCTATTTTTGACTTAATGAATATCTTTGGTGCGGACAACGACTGTCAGAGTTGATTGGATTTCCTGAGGGTTGCT
>JBCDHF010000306.1:0-5916 GCA_038750375.1 Cyanobacteria bacterium P01_H01_bin.15 | reverse complement strand
TCGCCTCACTCGGCGTCATTCCGTTGCACTCAATTGCTTCCAGCACTTTTCGGCGGAAGTCATAATCATAAGCTTTTGCCATCTGCTTCTCCCTCTCGACTCCCTCTATTCTACGTCCTGACTCTCTTGGCGACTGCTATAACGATATTGACGAGCCCGGGAGGTCTTAGTGATTGTGAATGCCAGGACTGTGGTGGAAACTTTTTGGATGAAGCGAGATAGTTTCCACTACATTATCCCTGAGTAGGGCACAGCAAATTTGCTCATTAGTTTAATCAGCTATGCCCTAATTTCGGGAAAGTAGGCTTAGCCTAAAATTCGGACTAAATATGCTGCTACATTCAGCCATCATCAGCAACGATTATCTACAATTGTCCTAAAAACAGAAAACTCTCAGGGTACTTACCAAGAGCGAGTCGCATTGATTAATTAGGGATGCCGGGAGGCGGATTTGAACCGCCGACACGAGGATTTTCAGTCCTCTGCTCTACCAACTGAGCTATCCTGGCTCGTTTTGCGCTTATCTAAATTAACAAAATCGGTTGGCTCTGACAACTAAATTTTTTAAGGCTTTCAAAATCCACTGAAAATCCTAATTTCCACGCTCGTCCCTCTACAGCGGCCGCCGAGCCGGAACCCCCACCTTCCGGGGATACTGCTCCGATGTAGCTCCTACTTTTCGCAAATAAACCCCGTGTCTGCGATCGCAACTGAGGGGCGTTTCAAAAGAAACTTCCGTGCCGAGGCTACCGCCCAACTTCGGCAGCATCTGTTCCAAGTTGGCTAATTCTGCCTCATCCCGCTGACCGCGATACAACACCGCCCAGCCGCCTTCCCGTAAACAAGGCAACGCATATTCCGCGCAAACTGTGATGGGTGCCACGGCCCGGAGCGTTACCCCCGTATACTGCTCCCGGTGAATAGACATTCGTCCCACCGTTTCGGCCCGCTCTGCGATCGCCGCTACATTCGGCAACTCCATCGCTTGTACCACCTGCTCAATAAAGCAAACTTTTTTAGCCGTTGAATCCAACAAAGTCCACTGCAACTGTGGATAGACAATCGCCAACACCAGTCCCGGAAATCCCGCCCCGGTCCCAATATCCAACCAGCGATCACCTACCGATAGCTCCAGATTGCCCAGCCGAAACCCTGCCACAGAATCCCACAAATGTTTTTCCCAAAAATCAGCGGGTGAAGTGAGCCGAGTCAGATTAAGCTGCCGGTTGCCTGCTATTACGTGCTCATATAGCGCCTCGAATTGCTGCGTCTGTAGATCCGTGGGCTGCCAATCTAAGCTTTTCCACCAGTGCTGCGTCAACGCCTTCTCAAAACCCATAGATTTACGCGACGGACCCCAATAATTCCGCCTGCACCTGCCCGCCTGTAATCGTCCAGCATTGATCCGCGAGGGGATGCAAATCGGCAGCATCGTGGGTTACAACCAGCAACGTCCAATGCTCCTTGAGCTTGCCCAGTAGGCGTATTAACTGCTGTCGCATCGACCAATCCAACCCGGCTGTGGGTTCATCCAACAACAAAAAGTTTGGTTGCCGAATCAACTGAACCGCCAAGGCTAACCGTCGCTGCTGGCCGCCGCTCAATTGATATGGTTTGGCATACCACGATATTTCTCCAAGCCCCACCTCCGTCAGCGCCATCTCAATCTCCTCAGACGTTAACTCCGGATGGCCTAACCGGAGTTCCTCCAAAACCGTGCCCCCACAAAAATGCCGCTCCGGAAATTGAAATACTAAACCGCTCAACTCCTGAAGCTGTTCCGCAATCAAAACTTGTTCTCTCCATTGCACCTGACCCTGGCTCGGAGTAGCTAATCCGGCCAAAATTTCCAATAGGGTCGTTTTCCCTGAACCACTCGGGCCCACAATTAGTCCCAACTGCTGCGGTTGGAGCGTTAAGTTCACTGTCCGCAAGATGGGTTGATGGGTAGCAGCAGGATGATAAGTTACGTCTTTCAGCGTCAGCATAAGCCCAAAAATTCTCACTAAACTGATAGCAATCGCCACCTTCTGTAAAGAGGTGATTGCGGGTCAGAACTTTTTGAAACTAGCCGTTCAGAATCATTAATGTTCTAAGCGATCTGCCTAAGTCTATAAATTAAGCACCCTAGAATCAGTGATGGCTGAGCCTTCTGGCACAGGTCATACTCACCAAGCTCCTTCTTTGCTCTATATCCTATGCGTTGTCGTCAGTTCTGTGGCCTCGGCTCTCTGCTTTCTCTGCTGTTAATGAGTGTTCCTCTGTCTCCTGCGATCGCGGGCGACCCCTTTCGAACCCAAAATACTCGCGATATTGACGACACCACGGAAGCAGCCTTTAATGCGTTCTTTCAGGAGGGAGACTATCCTCTGACAGAAGAGTATTTAGCGGAAGCCATGGCTGAGCCAGAGCACGACCCCATTGTGCCAGCCATGTGGGCCTCTGTCGGATACTTGCAAAATGATGATGAGCAAATGGCAGCCGGAGCCCAACAGACTCTGGAGCAAGCCGCTGCGATTGTTGAGGCCGACCCCCTACGAGGCAATCTTTATTTGGCGGTGGGTCATTTTTTGGCCGGTGCCTACGAATTTGAACAGGATAAAAACGTTCTCCAGGCGATCAGTACTCTGCAAACGGTCTTGACCCACCTTGATTTAGCCGTCGCTGCCGACGCCAAAGATCCTGAACTAAATTTAATCAAGGGCTATTTAGATTTGCTGCTAGCCCTGAATCTCCCCTATTCCTCCCCCGAAAAAGCGATTTCTCAATTTGAAACCTACGCGGGACCCGACTTTCTAGTGCAGCGCGGCATTGCGATCGCATACCGAGATCTCGAAGAGTTTGAGCCAGCCTTCAAATATGCCGAAACCGCCCGAAAAGCGACTCCCGAGAATCCGGAAGTGTGGTATCTGAAAGCCCAAATTCTGAGAGAACAAGGCTTAAGTAGTGAAGACCCCCGGAAGAAGGCCCAATATTTTGAACAGGCAGAAGTACTATTTGCAGATGCGGTGGACAAATCTGAACAGTTACCTCGTTCAGTGCGTAAGCCTCTGGAACGGGAGTATCGCAATCTTCAAAAAGACATCGCAGCGTTGGACATGGCCGAGACGGAACCGAAAAGCCCATCCTTACCCAACCTGGAACTCAACCCACTATAAAATTCGCCTTACGAAGGGATAGATAAAAGCTTTTTCTGGCTCGCAGACAATTTTTGCGATCGCAACCAGAGACATCAACAAGCTAAACCCAAGACTTAAGCCACCGATTACTATCGCCAACACTAAAATACCCGGACGTCCTTGCAGGACAAATTCGCCGACACCGTAAATCAGTCCCGCGATAACTAGGCCAAACGCGGAAAAGACGAATAACTTGAGTGCCTGAATCGCATTTTCTTTAATGGTCTGATTGTGAGAAATAATGAGGACGACAATGGGAAAAACGATCGTCAGAGTTAAGACGATACACAAATAAATCATCCAGGAGAAAACGGGCAAGTCCAACAGCAAGGGTAGCAGCGTAAAAAAGACACTCAGAAAAGACGCAAACACAGAACCGTGACAAAGATTCGACATCAGCTTAACGGGCTCATCTTTGCCTAGGAGCGCCTCATCAATCTCGACATATTCATATTCATCATCTTCATCAACGACCACTCCCTCATCAACGGCTTCCGCTTCTAAGCTCTCTGGTTCAGATGTTGCTTCTTCAACGGTTTCTTCGAGAACGTCCTCTTCTGATCTGCGTTTTTTGCGTCGCTTGACAATTTTTTTCTTCTGCTTTTTCGAAGAGGATTGTGGTGTAGTTGTCGGTTGTCCCGTTGTCTGCACGCCTCTCGGAACCGAGGCATGAAAAACCGACCCCTCTTTTTTTTGCGGCACTTTCAGTCGCTACGACTTGCGCATTAATTATTCTTTGATGGCGGGCCGGATCAACGACAGCTAATACTTCCATCGTCGTCTCTGCTGGGCGTGCGCAATACCGACTAAACCAAATGGCGGCTTTGCGGAGATCTTGCTCATCAAAAGTCCGGAGTCCTGTCAGCCATTGCTGAATCGGCACAGGCAAATCAGCCGGTAATGGCCGTTCCGCCCCAGAGAGAACAACCTCCAAGCCCGATAGTGTTTTATATTTGTCTGGATCTGAAAATTCATTGAAGTTTAAAACGTATTCAGCAACGTTATTGGGCGGCGGCTTGAGCTCTGCCGTGAGCAGTAACTTATTACGAATGAAGCAATAGTCTTTGAAATCGGTATTGGTGGTGGGAGGATTTATCGCAACCGGTGGACGAGAGGATGATAGCGACTGAGCGAGCTCGTCAGCCTGCTCAGTTTGGATGGATGCGGAGGAAGACTGGCTTAGCACTTCAGGACTCTCTGTCGGTAAGGTCAGCGCTATTTGCGTCTTCCAGTCAGGCTCTTGATTCCCCGCAATACGACTGTAAAGAACAAGCTGCCGAAAGCTCCCATCGGTAGCTTGTGCGATCACAGACTGGATGCCTGGCAACAGCTGTGGATAATCAAGAGGCTCTGCCTGAGGCCGGTTAATACAAATTTGAAGCGTTGACCCTTGAATCGAAAATTGAAAAACCAAATTTGGATTGCCACAAGCTCCAAGTAAAGCTCTACGGAGAGAATCTTCACTGTTTGCCATAACCCAACGATTCCCCTAGAGAAATGTTCGTCGCGAAGTATAGTTTCTGAGTAGCTTGCCCATTACTGTCGGCAGCTATTTTGTCCCAGGATGATAACCTATTTCTCCATTGGCTAGAGTAAGTCATGTTACGAGAATTGTGAACTCATGATTGCTCGCAACATGACTTCGGGTTGATGGCGATTGCCTAGCACTGTTCGTCACTTGCCTGAAATCAAGCTCGGTTCTGTTTTCACAATGAGCTGTATGGACTGCATCAGCGTCCACTTCGCCACACAGGCTGCTACGGTTGCTCCGAATTTTGAGGAGACTGGTGACCTAATTGTTGCTGAGCTTGCCAGATTGCCCACAAATCGGGACGACGACAACGAGTTCGGTCTTGCTGTTGCGCCAATCGCCAATTTGCGATCGCTTGATGATCCCCGGAGCGTAGGACTGGGGGCACTTCCATCCCACGAAATTCAGGGGGACGAGTATATTGAGGGTATTCTAGGAGCCCCGTCGCAAAACTATCATCTGCCAAAGATTCTGCTTTTCCAACCGTTCCCGGTAGTAAGCGCACGACTCCATTGAGGATACTTAATGCCGGAATTTCTCCACAGGTCAAGACAAAATCACCCAGGGAAATCTCTTGAGTGGCTAACGTCCGGACCCGCTCATCAAAGCCCTCATAATGTCCGCAAAGTAAAACTAATTGAGATGTCGTTTGCGCCCACTGCTGTAAATGTCGCTGTTGTAGCGGCTCTCCTTGGGGAGACAGCAGTACAGTTTGGCGAGGAGAGAGCATTGGCAAAGATTCAACCGCTCTAAATAAAGGTTCCGGCTTAAGCACCATACCCACCCCGCCGCCATAGGGCTCATCGTCCACTCGCTGATGCTTGTTTTCACTAAAGGTACGGGGATTTGTGAACACCACGTTCGCAATTCCTTTTTGGAAAGCCCGCCCTAGCAGTCCCACTTTTAAAGCCGAGTCAAAAAAATCGGGAAAGAGGGTGACAATATCAATTCTCACAAGGAATTCTTCTCTGTTTAAAGTCTGCGTGAGCTATCGCTTTCGCCAGATTACTTAGGACACTTCTGATTGGGAATGGCTTAATCCTAGAGCGTTCTAGTACGCAGTTGCCACCTTTGTCAGGTAACAGCTGCTATCGGCCAACCTTGAACATTTTTAGTTCAATCAAGCAAAAAAATAAAATTTTTATTAAAATGATTCGACCGGATTCGACCCGGTCTCAATTTTCACTGCGTAGGTCTCACCTATCC
>JBCDHF010000305.1:0-5945 GCA_038750375.1 Cyanobacteria bacterium P01_H01_bin.15 | reverse complement strand
ATTCTGCTGAGCTGGGTTTCGCTGGATTAGCACTTAAAGCTGGCGTAAAATCGGCTTTAGCAAGCCTATGGTTCGTTAGCGATTTTGGAACTCTTGCTCTCATAGGTGAACTGTATCAACATTTGGGAACAACGCCGACCAAGGCAGAAGCGCTTAGGCGGACTCAGCTCAATATGATAGAGGGAAAGGTAAGAGTAGAAGGTAATCAATTAATTTTGACTGATGCAAGTGTAGATGTGCCAATAAAATTAGCAAGTTCAGACAAAATAGATTTGTCCCATCCTTTTTATTGGGCCGGATCCACGATGATAAGTAGCCCTTGGTAGCCTCTGAGGGCATTGTCAACTCAACGATGAGTCTCGAAAAATGGGCACTATTTTCTAGTTAAGCTGCTCTGGTCGATTAATTATGCTGCGGCATCTATCCCCGTCAATTCTTGCCAGCTTTCAAATCGCTGACTCATAATTTCTCAATATTCTTCTGCCCTCAATTTGTTTTCATGGAGGTGGAAGTGACCTCTTATTAGTTCGAATGCCGACAGAAACCGCGGTGCTTGACCGGGAGATTTAACGTATTGAGTTAACCTCAATTGTGCTTAACGCGACTTTTGAATCTTTTTCGTGAAAAAATCAGACTTCTACCAAGCCTCAATAAGGATTCAGCAGATCCAAAAGTCAGATTAATTTAACGAGAGGAGCCTCTAGACGAAGACTAGGGGTTTATCTTTTAAGGGTGCAAAGGCGTCAGCATCAAAACGATATAAACTTGCCGGGCGTCCAGCCCCTCGTGTTACCTTCTCGCCGGTATCAAATAAGATCCCCAGCTTCAGAAGGCGAGCCCGAAAATTGGAGTAGTCTGAAAATTGGGGACCGAGGATGGTGCCATAGAGCTGATAGATCTCGTTTAGGGTAAATACTTCTGGTAATACGTCAAAAGCGATAGGACTATATTCGAGCTTGTTGCGCAGGCGACGATAGCCATAATCTAGAATCGGTTTATGTTCAGCGACTAAGGATGGAATGGCATGAAGTGTATGCCAGGCAATTTGTTGATCTTGCGGTGCTAACACAACGTCCTCAAAATGGACCAGAGCGAAATAACTAACGGATAAATAGCGCATATCAGCTATGCCCTCGCTCTCCGTAGTCGTTCGTTTCCCACCACCAAATGTATATAGCTGCTCCAAATATAGGTTTTTAGCCGTGAATTTTTCCGACAAACTACGATGGGCGGCGTCCTCTAAGGATTCCCCGACCTGAACTAGTGTCCCTGGTAAACGCCATGAGTTTGCCAATGGCTCTGTCGGCGACCGACAGAGCAACACTTGTAACCGATTAGCTGTCGTATCAACACTAAAAATAACGTTATCGACACCGACATTAAAACCTGCAAGACTTGTATCTTTCATCAATATAGTTGCGCCTCTCGAATGTAATTGGCAACAGCCGGGGCCAATTTGGACGGGTCATGCCCTGAACGAAAATCACTCGATGATGCTAAGGGCGCATTGAAATCTGCGATCGCAATACGTGCGCCTTTTGTAGTGAGTTGCTTTACTTGTCCTGGTTGAACCTGATAGCCGGGGCGAGGGACGATCACAAAAGAGACCGATTGAAGCAGCTCTTCACTGCGATACCAGCTTGGGATTTGGTCAACCAGATCTGAGCCAATCGCTATAGTTAAGGCGGTTTGTTCCCCCCAGCGTTGGCGAGCTTTTTCGACGCTGTGAATCGTGCGCAGATCGCTGAATTCTGGGGTTAATTGAATATTGGTGGCGGCCACTTCGTCGATTAGGAGCCCCAACATTGCCATGCGATCGCAGAGAGAAACTTGGTGTTGCTTAAAGGGATTGTCCACCGCCCAAATTGCGACCTGTTCATAGTGCTGAGAGAACCATTCAATAATGGCTTGGTGTCCGACTGTGGGCGGATCGGCGCTAGTGCCAAATAGAGCAACTTGGGACGGAGTTGAAGTCATGAACCAGGAAAATTAAGCGCTCCCTTGCCCTCAGCTTCGGGGTTTGCCCCAGGAAATTCATCCCAAGTCAGATGCAGAAGCTTCGATAAGCTAGCGGTGGGGCTTTATTATAGTGAAACTCACTATAATTTGGAGCGCTGTTTAGACGGTCTTCCGTTTTTTGCGATCGCAGTCGAAAACCTGATTTGCGAACTCGCGATCGCAAAGCACAAAAATAGCCTTGAGAAGACCTGGGTTGAGGAAACAGTCGCTACCGAGAACAGAGCCAGAAGCCTCAATGGCGTGGACACCAGGTTATTTTCTCAATAGAATTCTCAGTCTGCTCTCAATCAAGCCTTCAAGGCCAAGGCAACAGCTTTTGCGAAATAGGTCAAAATCACATCAGCACCAGCCCGTTTCATGCTAGTTAGAGTTTCCAGCATCACCGCTTGTTCATCGATCCATCCTTGGGCTGCTGCGGCTTTAATCATGGCGTATTCCCCACTGACGTTATAAGCAGCAACGGGGAGATTCGTATGTTGCTTAATGCGACAGATTATATCTAGATAAGAGAGCGCGGGTTTTACCATCACCATGTCTGCCCCTTCTGCAATGTCTAAATCCACTTCTTTGATGGCTTCTCTAGCGTTTGCAGCATCCATTTGATAGGTCTTCTTGTCGCCAAATTGAGGAGCGGAATCCAGCGCGTCACGGAATGGTCCGTAGTAAGCCGACGCATATTTCGCTGAATAAGCAAGAATCCCGACGTTAATGTAACCTGCTGCATCTAAGGCTTTGCGAATAGCTCCGACCCGTCCATCCATCATATCTGAGGGAGCTACGATGTCTGTGCCTGCCTCAGCCTGCATGAGAGATTGCTTTACAAGTACTTCAACGGTTTCATCATTGAGAATCTGCCCATCTTCAACAATACCGTCGTGACCTTGACTGCTGTAGGGATCAAGCGCTACATCAGTAATGACTAGCATTTGCGGGATAGTTTGTTTGATGAGCCGTATCGCACGAGGAATTAAGCCCTCAGGATTGTGGCTTTCGGTGCCGACATTATCTTTTTGGTCATCGGGAATGAGCGGGAAAAGTGCGATCGCGCCAATACCAAGCTCGTATGCTTCTTTCACCTCATTCAATAGCAAATCCAGAGTGTAGCGATAGCACCCGGGCATTGAAGGAACCTCTTCCTGCCGTCCTTCTCCTTCCATTACAAACAGCGGATAAATCAAATCATCCACCGTGAGCAGCGTTTCGCGTACCATTCGCCGCAATCCATTAGTCCGGCGCAAGCGACGAGGGCGCTGCAAGGGGTTAAGGAGAAGGCTACTGACTGCATTAGTCGTATTTGCTGGTGTAGCAGTAGAGGATTGGGTCGGAGAAGCTGGCATATGATTATGAGAATTAGAGCAATAATTATTTTAGTCGCCCCACTTCACTTTCTTTACAAAAGGTGATCGTACTTCCTCGAGATAGCCGCGTGAGGTCAAGTTATGCTCGCTCATGCTCCTCATCAAACTCAGCCCTTATGGCTCCAACTTTCTCAAGACTTGAAACTGCTCGTAACACAGAACACTTTGCAATGCTGGCTGCGGCAAATCGTGAAATTTGACTGGAGAATTGACAGTGGTACCATTAAGTGTGAGTGAGACTGGCAATCGCAAATTGAATCTCAGCTACTTTCTCGCCCGGTGGATTGAAGAAGACGGCAGATCGGGTTTTTCGTGTTATTCTTCGAGTGAATTTAAACCGCCAATTATTTTTACAACTTTTGTTCAATGCTGAAAAATGGAGACGTTTTCGGTAGCGCTTCCAATCTTTCACGCAGTTTGAGTGGGATGAGGAAAAAAATTCAAAGAATGTTCGCAAGCACAAAATTGATTTTGCCGATGTGCCTAAAATGTTTGAAAGCCCTGTGCTCGTTGAGCTAGACGATCAATTCGATTATGGCGAAAATCGTTGGCTTGGCATTGGCTTTCTCGGTAATGGCGTAGCGGTTATAGTTTGGGCAGAACGAAAAAAAGATGTAATTCGGATTATTTCAGCACGAAGGGCAAATTGACATGAGCGACAAAGACTTGAGCAATATCTCTCGTACTGACTGGGCAGCATTAGAGGCTATGGATGATGAGGCAATTGATTATTCTGATATTCCTCCGTTAACTGAGGTGTTTTTTGAGGAGGCAACTTTGCGAATTCCGGCAACTCAAGCACGGCAGTTGGTCCAAATAGAGCCTGATGTATTGAAGTGGTTTCAAGCTCAGGGTGGGGAGTACAAATCTCTCATTAACTCAGTTTTGCGCGGTTACATTGAAAACAAGGGTGGGCAGTCAGCCACATAAAGTTGCAATGCAGCGGATTGATCTGAGTCGCCGAGGAGTCAGCCATGGGGAATTTGAGAGGAAGGCTTAATTACCGAGAATTCTGTCTTGAAGAAATTGCGAGAAAAAGTCAAAGTTTCAAAATTAGCGAGAGCGCATTAATCCGAAGTCCCTGCGCTGTCATCACTTCAAGCAGCAGCAGCAGATCCGGAGAATAGAGATAACTTGTGCGGGTTGTAGGAGTCGGGGTTCTTTATCTCCACGTTCATTGAACCAGCGTAAAACTAAAAAGACCAATTGGCTAACTCAGCAATGAGACAGCCGCGTAAAGCAATGTAATGGTCGCACAAGCTACCAATTTGAACCTCTATGGCTCCAACTTGCCCAGGAAATGGCACTGCTCGTGACACGAAGCCGTTTGCAATGCTGGCTGCGGCAAATCGTGAACTTCGACAGGATAGAACTACGATAGGCGAGTTAATCGTGGCATTATCAACGGGTAGTGAACCTGGCAATCGCAACCTAAAACTTAGTTACTTTCTTGCCCGGTGGATTGAAGAAGAAGGGGGCTGGTTTGGCGTTTGACCTTCGAGTGGGTTTAAACTGTCGAATAGGGCGAAACGATCTCCCGATGCGTTATTGGCCCGTTAAGATAGTTGGGATGCTCTGACCCCATCGCAGCGTCAAGGTTTTGCTCCTCTCTGTCCAGATTTTTGGTTAAGCTGCGCTCATCGCAAACCGACAGTCTTAGGGAGCTGCGGTCAAAATGCAGGAATATCTGGAGAATGATGCGCAGTTGGCCTGGTTAATTGACCCTAAAAATAAGCATGTAGAAATATATCGGTCGGGCCCAGCAGCTGAGGCTTTAGAGAATCCAATGAAATTGATTGGAGAGAAGCTATTGCCAGGGTTTACGCTGACACTGAAGCGGATTCGGGTGTGAAAGGAATAAGGTTTGCAATGCTGTAGGCTTTAAGTCAGGTGCATCTCCATACTGTAAAGCAGACAAATACCCGAACCCTCAGTCTGATTATCAAGTTCCGAGACAATTGCTTGGACTTGGGAAAGCGGAAAAGCAGTTCGCCGGCACTTGAAGAATTACGATCCTTGGATGGCTTGACTTTAATATCACTAAGTTAAGACGAAGAGCTTGGCGGAGTAAATCAATATGAAGGCTTTGAGGGCAACAATTTAGGTCGAAGCAACAGTTTTTCTACTGGCGGTAATATGAGGCAGTTATACAAGGATTTCTGGAATTTTAGAGCTGTTGTGAAATAAGGGATAATCGAAGGGCAAAGAGCAACAGGGAAAGCGGAGATGTTGAACTTCGGGTATGTCAAGTATTTTGTGTAAACAACAAATGACGGGTATTCAAGGTTGGGAAAAACGGTCAGGAAATTCAATGGCAAAGCGATTCAAGGCACCCTTCCAATCCCGAATCGGCATCGTCCACTTTTTGGCGATATTTTTCAGCGCTAAGTACATCAACTTAAAAACGGACTCCGGAGAAGAAAAACTCCCTTTGGTTTTCAAGACCTTGCGGAGAGACCGATTCACTGACTCAATGGCATTAGTGGTGTAGATAACTTTCCGGATATCCGCTGGATAGTCAAAGAACGGAATAATTCGCTCCCAATGGCGCAACCAGAGGGCTGAGAT
>JBCDHF010000304.1:0-5952 GCA_038750375.1 Cyanobacteria bacterium P01_H01_bin.15 | reverse complement strand
CAACCGGCTGGATAAGCCACTACCCAGGTAGCTACTGACGAGCTTGAGCACCGGGTAATGTGGACTATGGGACGACGGCGCTAAATAGCCGAGCATGACCGTAGCTTGTTGAGAATCTTGCTCTAAGCTAAACGTGTCGGGGCGAGCAATGGGAGTCGGTAGTTGCAGTGTCGGCATCGATTCAGCCGGACTGCGCCAATCGGCAAACACGGCTTCTAAAAGATCTAAGACCGTCTCACGCTGAAGGCGACCAGACAGAGAAATCACCAAATTATCTGGTCGGAAAAACTGTTGATGACAAATCATTAGCTGAGACTGTCCCAATCCCCGCACAGTCTCTTCAGTCCCCAAAACAGAGCGAGCATAGGGATGATCACCATATAGCCCATCTCGAAGTTGCTGAAACGCCACATTAAACGGCTGCTCCTGCTGAGAGCGGATATTTTGCAGGGTGACGTATTTTTCCCGCTCAATTTCATTAGTCGGAAACGTCGGCGATCGTAAAAGTTCGGCTGCCAACTTGATTAAATCCGGAAAATCTGGGGTCACGCACTTAAACGCCAATCCAAAATAATCGCTGGTGGCATCTGCACTGAGGGCCGCTCCCACAGATTCAATCGCTTCTGCAATTTGAAAGGCATCGCGAATCTCCGTTCCTTTCGTCAAAACGGTGGAAAGTAAATGAAATAAGCCCCCTTCCGCCGCGGACTCCCAGCGACTCCCCGCATGTCTTAATAACAAACGACCTGCGACAATATCGGCGGTGTCATTCTGAACGAGCAGGACTGTGATGCCATTGGAGAGCTGCAATCGCTCTACCGGAATAGTTGCGGGCATAAATATAGACAAATGGAGTTGTGGCTTAGTCTAGCGTTTCCCCCCAGCCTAAACTGTTTATCGGAGCACCACTTATCCAGGCACAATTGCAACCACGCCATATTTATCAAGCTCGAAAAAGCGTTGCGCAAGGGCTTGTAGAGAAGCGGTAGTCTGTTGCAGCACCAGTTCAGGATATGCCGTCGCCAACTCCATAGCAGACAGGGTTTCGTAGTATCCATAGAGCCCTGCGAGCTGTCCGGGGCTCTCCGTGGAGAAAGTGTGATCGTTTAGTAATAAGCGCTGACAGCGGGCTAATTCTGCGTCAGAGATGACGCCCGCGCGCAGCTGTTCAAGCTCATCCAAAATCAGATTTTCCAGCATTTCCAATCGTTGAGGTTCAGCCCAAGCCGAAATGGTGAGCAGGCTAGACTCTCGCTGCACCGAAAAATCGCTCGCAATATCGAAGACTAACTGACGTTCTTCCCGCAGCGTTTTGACCAGTCGCGAAGTTCGACCACTCGCTACCAGCACCGACAAAATATCCAGCCCGACTGCGGTCGGTAAATCCTGGATCCCCGATCCGCGCCAACCCATTAACAATCTTCCGGTCTCCAAACGCGGCAAGTGTAAAATTTCTCGTTGAACTCCCTTGAGGGGCAGCTCGGGCCTAAGAATCGGCGTCGGGACGGGAGTAGAGGTTGGAAATTCGCGAAAGAGTTCGCTCACCATGGGCATCGCTTCGTCTCGCGGAATGGCCCCCACAACAGAAACCACAATATTTTCTGGCTGATAATGACCTCGATGAAACTGCGCCAACTCCGAGCGGTCATAAGTTTGAAGCTGCTCCGGCGGTCCGAGAATGGAGCGACCATAGGGATGTTGCGGGTAAAGTAACTGCAGCAGTGACTGCATCCCTAACCAGTCCGGATCATCAAAACTCCCGCGAATTTCATCTAGCACGACCTCTCGCTCTCGAAGCAGCTCATCTGCGGGTAACGCTGGACGCAAGAGAATTTCCGCCAGATGAGGCAAGGTTTCGCTCAAATAAGGAGCGGCTGTCGCCACATAAAAGTGGGCATAGTCATAGGAGGTCGCCGCATTGGCAATGCCGCCCTTGCCTTCAATCAACGCATCAAATTCACCAACCCCGAGCTGATGCGAGCCCTTGAACACCATATGCTCCAAAAAATGGGCCATCCCGGACCAGGCATCTGGCTCTGCGATTGCCCCCGCTTTAACCCAGACATCGGCGACCGCCACGGAAGTCGTCGGCAAATATTGATGGACCAGACGCACCCCCGACTCTAAACAGTGGGACCGAACGGGTAGGGGCTGAATCACTGGTCGATTGAGCAACAGCACAAGGCAACCTTAGGGATATGACTAAATTTTTTAATTCTAAGTTTAAGAGCATGCTTAACCTAAAAAAATTATTTAAGTTAACAGTCCCTCTGCCCGCCACTCTCCGATCAAGTTTGCGATCACATATTGATTTTGACCACTAGCCCAGAGACTAGTTCAAGGAAAAACTTTTCCCGCGACAGTTCGCCTTCTTGCGAGAAAAAAGAATAGTGAATCTGAATACGCTAAGTATCTAGCGTTTGATAATAGATAGCCTTAAAAGACAGCTTCAAAGTCAACAGGCAAGAGTCATGTTGAATCAACAACATTCAACGAGGTTGATCCTGTTCTTACAACGAAACAGCATCACACCCATTCACTGCCGGACAAACCCAGGGAAAGACCGAAACCAACGGAAATGGGAGTCAATTATGCAAGCTCAAACGCTCCCATTTTAGAGAGTTAGCATCATCGGTCCAGCGGAGAAGATTAGAAACCGATTGACCAATACCCAAATCAACTATCCCTAAAGCTTTTCGCGGTGCATGCGTGGCCAAAGTGATCGCAGCTTCTGGATCACAAATGCCCCAACGAGCAAGATTTTCAACACCAGTTAGCAACGGATGCGTGGTACCGGCTAAAGTCTGATCGTCCAGTCGAGCGGTACCGTTGGTGACGATAATCTTCCGAGTATCCCAAGGATACGTGCCATCGGGAAGTCCCAAGGGCGCTAAGGCATCGCTGACTAAAAAAGGGTGATCGCAACTGCGTAAAAACAGTTTTAGCACCGTCGGGGAGACATGTTGGCCATCCGCAATAAAACCGCAGTGTACTGCGGGGTTGATCATGGCTGCTCCGAGCAGTCCCGGACGCCGATGATGCAATGAGGGCATCGCGTTAAATGCGTGAGTCACCATGGTGGCGCCTTGGGCGTAAGCTCGATTCGCCTCAGCCTCGGTAGCTAGGGAATGACCGAGACTCACAATAATATTGCGATCACATAAGTATTCAATACTGGCACCCGTCGGGTCTAGTTCTGGCGCAAGGGTCATAATTCTGACGATCCCGGCGTACTCTCCCAGTAGAGTTTGCAAATGAGCACAATCTAAGGGCATCAGATGCTCGGGGGGGTGAGCACCGCGTTTTTCGTAATTTAAACAGGGTCCTTCAAGATGGGCACCGAGAACCTGAGCCGACTGTTCGGTGGGTTGGGCTTGCATGTAGTCAGCAAGTACCCTAAGCGATTGCTGAATATCAGTGACAGCCGCCGTCACAATAGTCGGCACATAGCCATCAACGCCTTGCGCCCAAAGATACCGACTAATTTTCTTGAGAACCGGTAGATGCTCTGGGGTTAAATCGGGAATCGCCAGCCCTAAACCCCCATTAATTTGCAAATCAACGCCGCCTAAAGTCAACCAGTCACCCCCCAGATCCGCGACCGAATCGCTGGGTTTTGACTGCCCGTTCATTGGTGCGATTCCTGAAATCCGACCGCCTGTAATGTCGAGATGAAACAGACCAGATTGGCCGAGTAGTCGAGCGTTGATGACTTCCTGGATCATTGCTGCACCCCAAACCCATTATTCGTTAAGGATTATAGCCCGCTAATACCTGACGAACGATTCCAACATAGGCTCCACCCCAGGCAATTTTTTACGGCAAATTTGATAGCGTTATAGAACTTTCTCCGGAAAGTGTCACGTTCGCCAGTCCGCTTAGGACATCTCTGACTTTGAGCTGACTAGTTGCAAAGCGTTCTGGCAGACAATCACCGCTTTAGAAAACAGGCGGTTGCGATCAATTGGATTGGGTAGAGGTGAATTTCTGTGAAAATTGCGATCGCACAATTTAACCCCACCATTGGTGACATCGCAGGCAATGCCCAAAAACTGCTGGAGATCGCCCAAACGGCTGCGGCAAACAATGCAACACTACTAGTCACCCCAGAACTAGCCTTATGCGGCTACCCTCCCCGAGATTTACTGCTCTATCCTGGCTTTATTACCGGATTACACAAAAGCTTAACGGAGCTTGCACAACAGTTACCCCACAGCTTCAGCGCCTTAATCGGCACGGCAACCGCCAATCCCCAGCCAGGACAACGCCCCTTACATAACAGCCTGGCATGGTTACACAACGGTCAAGTCCAACAGTATTATCACAAGCGATTACTGCCGACCTACGATGTCTTTGATGAAGCTCGCTACTTCCAACCCGGCACCGATCAACATCTGATTAAACTAAACGGCATCACACTCGGCGTCACCATATGCGAAGATCTTTGGAATGATGAAGACTATTGGGGAAAACGGCAATATGCGATTAATCCCTTAGCTGATCTCGGCGACGCAGATCTCATCATTAATCTCTCGGCATCCCCATACTGCGTAGGCAAACAAGCTACAAGAGAAGACATGCTCCGCCATAGCGCCCGTCGCTATCACCAGCCCATTATTTATGTGAACCAAGTCGGTGGCAACGATGATTTGATCTTTGATGGTGCCAGCCTCGCCCTCAACGCCCAAGGTAATCTAGTTTTGCGATCACAAGCGTTTGTAGAAACCCTGGATTACGTCTAGTTTGAACCCAGCACTCAGACCTTAACAGCCAACACCATTGCCCCGGCCTTTGCAGACCCCGCAGCCGAAATTTGGTCGGCACTGGTCTTAGGGGTTAAAGATTACGCACGCAAATGTGGCTTTACGAAAGCGGTTTTGGGTCTCAGTGGCGGCATCGACTCAGCGCTGGTTGCCGCGATCGCTCAAGCTGCTCTAGGTGCAGAAAACGTACTGGGGATTTTGATGCCTTCACCCTACAGTTCCGACGGATCGGTAACGGACGCGATCACCCTCGTGAAAAATTTGGGGATTCAGTCCCAAACCTTGCCCATTGAGCCAGGCATGGGCGCCTATGACCAAATCCTCAATCCGTTATTTGCTGACACAGAACTTGGAGTCGCCGAAGAAAATATTCAATCTCGTCTTCGCGGCGGGATCTTAATGGCGATCGCCAACAAATTCGGATATCTACTGCTCAGTACCGGCAACAAGTCAGAACTCGCGGTGGGGTACTGCACCCTATATGGCGATATGAACGGAGGATTAGCCGTTATAGCCGACTTGCCGAAAACGAGCGTATATATGGTGTGTCGCTGGTTGAATCGCCAACAATCAACAATTCCAGAAGAAATTCTAACGAAGCCACCCAGTGCCGAACTGCGCCCTGGTCAAAAAGATGCAGATTCGTTGCCATCTTATGATCTCTTAGATGACTTACTAGAACAGCTCTTAGTAAAACATCGTTCTCCCGCTGACTTAATACAGACAGGTTACGACGGCGGAATCGTTCAACAAATCGCCAAATTACTGCAACACGCAGAATTTAAGCGACGTCAAGCACCGCCAGGTCTCAAGGTCCCCGATCGGGCTTTTGGAACGGGTTGGCGAATGCCGATTGCCAGTCGTTGGATTTTGGGTTAATTTCCGCCTCGCTTACACCCAACAGTTTGGGAATCGCCGCTATCTTCAAAGCTCTGATATAGTCTGATTTAGTGAATTGGATTAACGCTTTGTGATCACAACTCTCACCGTTAACCCTATCTTTGCCAGATATAGAGGTGCCGACTATGTCAAACATAATTTTTTGGAATGCCCAAGTTTCAGTCCAAGACGGTCACCTATCGGATGCTCGTGAGCTGGCGGGGGAATTGGTTGCCAATACCAAAGAGGAATCGGGAACCGTTGGATATGAATGGTTTCTCACCCCAGACGGTAAAACCTGTCATATTTT
>JBCDHF010000303.1:0-6001 GCA_038750375.1 Cyanobacteria bacterium P01_H01_bin.15 | reverse complement strand
GTGGTGGTACTTTGGGTCACCCTTGGGGCAATGCCCCGGGAGCGACGGCTAACCGTGTTGCGTTGGAAGCTTGTATCCAGGCACGTAACGAAGGTCGTAACTTGTCCCGCGAAGGGAATGACGTTATTCGGGAAGCTTGTAAGTGGAGCCCTGAACTTAAGGTCGCTTGTGAGCTGTGGAAGGAAATCAAGTTCGAGTTTGAAACGGTTGATACGCTCTAACTCGGTTAGAGTTGCTAGTTTGGTTGGCTAAATGAACAAGCTAGCAACTCTCTGTGGGAGGGACGTTTGCATGGATGCTCGTAAAATAGCCCAAGATACCACCCAAGTACTGCGAAGCTATCTGACCTTCCAGGCGATTCGCCTTATCATTCAGCAGCTCGCTGAAACCAATCCGCAAAAATCTATCTGGCTTCGTCAACTTATGAATGAGAATTGGCGACAAGATGGAGAGGCTTTCCTGCAAAGTCTAATGCTGGAACATAAAGATATGGTGTTGCGAATCATCAAGGTTCGAGAAGTGATTGCGGAATCGGTAGTGGATTTTTTACCGGGTATGATGCGATCGCAATTGGCAGCGTCCAGCCTGGACCTTCGGCGTCAGTTGTTGGAGCGTTTGACTCAAACGACGGTAGCGGAAGACGAAACTGATACTTCTTCCCAGGAGCTACCTCCTGATCAATCTTTATCCTCTTAATAATTTAAGGAAACATCATGAGAACCTTACCGAAAGAGCGTCGCTACGAGACGTTGTCTTATTTGCCGGCTTTAAGCGATCAGCAAATCATGCGCCAGATCGACTACATGCTCGAGCAAGGCTATATTCCGGCAGTCGAATTTCAAAAGGACCCCAATCCCGCTGATCACCACTGGACGCTGTGGAAGCTACCTTTGTTTGATTGCAGTAACTCCCAGCAAGTTGTGAACGAAGTTCGGGAATGCCGTTCTGAGTATTCTGACAGCTATGTTCGGGTTGTTGGCTTCGACAATATTAAGCAGTGCCAGACTATGAGTTTCATTGTCTATAAGCCGAACTCAAATACTAGCCGTTACTAAGTTGCCTCACGGCTGAGCACATTTTAAAGCGCGGGATCTGTCACCAGATTCTGCGCTTTGGTGTTCGTGCTGTTGTTTTAGCAGTCGCCCAACTTCGTAGGGGGCTTCGTGCCAGAACGCTCTAGAATTAGGCAACTCAAACTCAAAAGTGTTCTAAGCGATCTGACAAAGGCGATAAATATCGAGGTGCCCGTTTGCCCGACTGTTTTTTCTAGCTTGAACTAGTTACTTGATTGAAATGAGTATGTTGGCTGCTGATTGGCCGCTTGAAAATTTGCCTGGTCTAAAGGCGCCAGAATATAAGCAATTGTTAAGTCTGGGTTTAAAGACGACCCAGGATTTACTAAGGGCGACCGGTCAATCTTCTCAGGTACTTGCGATCGCAAAAAGATTAGAGCTGAAACCGAGCTATGTCCAAAAGTGGTCGGCGTTAGCTAATTTGGCGCAAATTCCCAGTGTGGGATGTCAATATGCTGGACTCATTCTCCACAGTGGGATTGTCTCGATTGCGCAACTGGCAGAAGTCCCGCCCGTTCAGCTGCATCGGCGCTTAATGCGATTGGAACTGGGGTTAACTCGTGATCGCACTCGCTGTCCTAGTCAAGCGGTTATGCATCAATGGCGGCAAGAAGCGGTGCAAATTTTGAGGACTGAGCCTTGAACGGGGATCGCAGATAGTGCCTTTATAGTTTAAGTTAATGAATGTAACGTTTGGCGTTGAGAACCTTGAGATTCTAGGATTTCTACTGGAGCTACCTAGTCGCATCGATTCGTATTGATGGGGATAGTCTTAGGTGGCACTGTAAGCGCCCGTGAATGCCTAGCAAGAGGTCAATAAATCACTCATGTCTCGGATTGAAACCAGAACTGAACCCATGGTGCTCAACATGGGGCCGCATCACCCCTCTATGCACGGGGTTTTACGCTTGATCGTCACTCTGGATGGAGAGGACGTGGTGGATTGTGAGCCAGTGATTGGTTATTTGCATCGCGGCATGGAGAAAATCGCAGAAAGCCGGACCACGGTCATGTACGTTCCCTACGTTAGTCGCTGGGATTATGCGGCCGGCATGTTTAACGAAGCGATTACGGTAAATGCTCCGGAGCAGTTGGCGGATATCGAAGTGCCTAAGCGGGCTCAGTACATTCGAGTCTTAATGTTGGAGCTAAACCGTATTGCCAATCATTTGCTGTGGCTTGGCCCCTTTATGGCAGATGTCGGTGCGCAGACGCCTTTCTTTTATATTTTCCGCGAGCGAGAGCTGATTTACGATCTGTGGGAAGCGGCAACGGGCCAACGAATGGTTAATAATAACTATGTCCGCGTGGGTGGCGTTTGTGCTGATTTGCCCTATGGCTGGCTGGATAAGCTGATCGATTTTTGCGACTATTTTGATCCCAAAATTGACGAGTACGAAAAGCTAATTACGAATAATCCAATTTTCCGTCGCCGCGTGGAAGGCATTGGCACGATTACCCGGGATGAAGCGATTAATTGGGGACTATCTGGCCCGATGCTGCGCGGTTCGGGTGTGAAATGGGATTTGCGTAAAGTCGATCACTACGAATGCTATGACGAGCTGGATTGGAACATAATTACCGAAACTGGCGGTGATTGCTTCGCCCGTTATGTGGTGCGCATTGGCGAGATGCGGGAATCGGTAAAAATCTTGCGTCAAGCAGTGAAAGAGATTCCGGGTGGTCCTTATGAAAATTTAGAAGCACGTAGGTTAGCAGAAGGCCGTAAGTCCGAATGGAATGATTTTCAGTATCAATATCTGGCTAAGAAGGTCCCCCCGACTTTTAAGATTCCCGCAGGTGAACATTATGTTCGGATGGAATCTGGCAAAGGTGAATTAGGAATTTTCATTGTCGGTCAAGATGATCCATTCCCTCTCCGGTGGAAAATTCGCGCGGCTGATTTTAATAATTTGCAAATTCTTCCTCAACTGTTAAAAGGCGTCAAAGTGGCCGACATTATGGCAATTTTGGGCAGCATTGACATCATCATGGGCTCGGTAGATCGTTAACAGTTTTCCGCTTGGGCTGAATTGATTTTTGAAAGGGATCGCAAGTCCCTTTTTTTGTGTTTAGGTTGAGTCTGAGTCGTGGGATCTCTATAAAATTTCACAGTTTAATCCTGCGTCAGGTTGTTCGGGGGGCTCATGATTCTGAGTTGCCTAATCTGAGGGCAATCCACTCCTTACATACGCCATTAAACAGGGACGAAATTGTCAGTTTGCAATCTTAAAGTGCGTACCAAAATACAGTTTCGAAATTGACTGACGAGTAGATTTGCTCGAGGAGATCGCTGTCAGCACATTTCCTCTGTTAACCGGGTGAGACTGGGCGGCGTTAAGGTCACGAATCGTGTTTAGTTACGAAATGTTTAATGGGGTCTTAACGTTCTTTTTGCTAAATATGGGGCAAGCCTGGAGCTTAGCGTTCTGACACAGTGCTCTCAGGAGTCTGGATATTAGGGTCACTTTTTGTCTTAATTCCGGCTGGTAAAAATTGCGATCGCAATCTCAATCCAATATTTCCTAAGGTACCGGCGTTTATTACAAATACTTTAGTATTTTAAGCTGTCGATACGAATGTTGCGGAACGGTTCATTCTGCTGATAATCCATCTTCTTTGTCTAGTTTGCAAAGGATGTTGATATGAGGTGATGTCGTTCGATAGATTGATTCGCATTTTATTGAGCGATTGATAGGGGTTAATCGCTTGTTCACCAATTGGGGGTAGCCCATGACCGCTTTGCCCAAGACATTAATTAATGGATTTCAGTTCAAAAATTGGCGAGGGGATCTGTTTGGTGGACTAACTGCTGCCATTATTGCCTTGCCGTTAGCGTTGGCTTTCGGGGTCGCTTCTGGTGCAGGCCCTAGAGCCGGTCTATATGGCGCTGTTTCAGTCGGGTTCTTTGCCGCATTATTTGGGGGAACACCCTCCCAAATCTCTGGACCCACAGGTCCCATGACGGTTGTGATGGCATCGACCATTACAGCCTTAGCTGCCCGTGATCCCGAATCGGGTCTGGCCATGGCTTTTACCGTGGTGATTCTCGGGGGGTTTTTCCAAATCCTCTTTGGGATACTGCGTCTGGGAATTTATCTAACCTTGATGCCTTACACCGTGATCTCTGGCTTTATGTCTGGGGTTGGGGTCATTATTATTTTGCTGCAAATTGCGCCCTTGTTTGGCCATGAAGGGACTGCGGGTGTGATGGATTCGGTCTTAAATATTCCGGCAGTTTTGAGTGATATTGATCCCTTGGCGACTGCACTGGGTCTATTGACCATGCTGATTGTGTTTGCGTCCCCCGCCCGGGTGAATCGGATTTTGCCGGCACCTCTCATTGCTCTGGTGGGCTGCACGCTGATTGCGGTCTTGTTTTTTCCGAACCAGGATATTCCCCATATTGGTGAGATTCCGTCGGGTCTGCCTCAGCTACATCTGCCTGTCTTTGATTGGCGTTTTTTGAAGGATATGTTGGGCTATGGGCTCATGTTAGCGACCTTGGGCTCCTTGGATTCTTTGTTGACTTCGTTGGTTGCCGACAATATCACTCGTACTCAGCACGATTCGAATAAGGAACTGATTGGTCAGGGCATCGGAAATATGGTGTCTGGTTTTTTATGGGGTTTGCCTGGTGCTGGCGCGACCATGCGCACGGTGATCAATGTTAAGTCAGGGGGGAAAACGGCTGCTTCCGGTATTTTGCATGCAGTTGTGCTGGGGATCATTGTGTTTAAGGCGGGTGGATTAACAGAGCCTATCCCCCACGCAGTTTTGGCTGGAATTTTAATGAAGGTTGGCGTTGACATTATTGATTGGAGCTTTTTGAAGCGAGCCCATAAGCTTTCTACTAAAGGGGCTGGCGTCATGTATTTGGTGCTCCTGCTAACTGTATTTGTCGACTTAATTACGGCAGTAGCAGTCGGTGTTTTTGTCTCTAATTTGCTCACCATCAAAAGTCTGACCGATTTGCAAATTAAAGAAGTTAAAGCGGTTACTCAAGCGGACAACGAAGATTGGTTGTCGCTGGAAGAAAGATCTCTAATTAAAGCCGCACGAGGGCGAATCCTGATGCTGCGTTTAAGTGGGCCGATGAGTTTTGGGGCAGCTAAATCGATTTCCCGGCGTTTTTCAATCGTAGAAAATTATGAGGTGTTGATTTTAGACCTTAGTAGTGTCCCCCGCTTAGGGATTACTGCTCTCATTGCACTCGAGACGATGTTCAAAGATGCAGTTGCTAAGCGCCGAGAAATTTTTGTGGTTGCAGGCTCAGGTCAAGTTTTGCGTCGGTTGCAACGCTCAGAAATTTTGCAAAAGCTGCCACCGGACCATCGCGTAGATGATCGGTTGACAGCATTGCATGAGTCTTTGCGGTTAATCCGAGAGAATGTTTCAACTAGCAATTTTCCCTCAGAAAATACCAATCCAAACGGTTAGAGTGCTATTTGGAATAGTTTGGCAGTTTGCGATCACGTGCAATGATTTTTCTATTGTCACTGAATATGTGCCATCAGTGCTGGTGTTCAGATATTCATGGGATAGACGTAAGTTTTTTTGGCTGCCTAAATATCATATTTGCCACTGTTGTTGATAGATTTTAAGAGACCTAAGCTTTTGAACTGATGCTGAGTGTTGCAAGCTGTTTGGCTCGAAGAAATGGACTGAATGAATCTCTATTAGCAACATTGTTTGCTCTTCATGATGTAAGCCTTAAGAGAGCACGAATTTCTGGGAAATGCTGAGTTGCGGCATCTCTCATGATTTAGGCAGCGTCATCTCGACGATGGTCTTCAATCGCATCTATTTTGTCTTTTTGCTGGCTAAAGATGAGTCACTGTTATTCCTCCTCAGGCAGTAATGATAGTAAGAGGTCTGGCATTTTCTACTTGGCAAAGCTCCGGATTTTCCTAATCTTTTGAGTTGAT
>JBCDHF010000302.1:0-6003 GCA_038750375.1 Cyanobacteria bacterium P01_H01_bin.15 | reverse complement strand
GAGCGGGTCAAACCGGATTTAATTGTGCCGGAGGTGGAGGCGATTGCCACCCAGACCCTGATTGAACTTGAGCAAAGGGGCTGGCGCATCATTCCAACAGCAAAAGCCACTAACTTAACGATGGACAGGGAAGGCATCCGCCGTCTTGCGGCTGAGGAGCTCGGTCTCAAGACCTCCGCTTATCAGTTTGCTTCTACGCCAGAAGAATATCGCCAAGCGGTAAAAGCGATTGGTCTACCCTGTGTCGTCAAACCGGTCATGAGTTCATCCGGTAAAGGTCAGAGCCTAGTGCGTAACCCTGCCGATATAGACGCCGCCTGGACCTACGCTTGGGAAGCGGGACGGGGACAGGAAGCCCGCGTCATCGTCGAAGAGCTGATCAACTTCGACACAGAAATCACACTGCTTACTGTTCGTTCCGTCTCCGGCACTCATTTTTGTCCACCTATCGGTCATGTTCAACAAAGCGGCGATTATCGAGAATCCTGGCAACCCTGTGCCCTGCATCCTGGTACCCTCAAAACTTGCCAAGACATGGCGGACAAAGTCACTGCCGCGTTAGGCGGCTGGGGTCTTTTCGGTGTTGAGCTGTTTATTGCCGGGGACGCGAATCAGTCGCAAACAGTCTATTTCAGCGAAGTTAGCCCTCGGCCCCATGACACGGGCATGGTAACCATGGTGAGTCAAAATCAATCTGAATTTGCACTCCATGTCCGAGCCATCTTAGGACTGCCCATTGGTGAGATCGAACTGACGCGCCCAGGAGCATCGGCGGTGGTATTAGCCGAAGAACCCACGGAAACGCCAATTTTTAGCGGCATGTATGAAGCTTTGCAGATACCTACTAGCCAAATTCGATTGTTCGGCAAACCCCGTACCTACAAAAATAGACGGATGGGGGTAGCATTAGCGTTGGGCGATACGGTGGAAGAGGCTCGCGATCGCGCGAAAAGTTGTGCAGCTTGCATTGAGATTTCCTCCTAAGTAACTCCGCTGACGGTCGCTTAACGAAACGTTGTCATAAAAACGCCTTGCACCGGCATCAAGGTAACTTTAGGACTGTGAAGCATTTACTGAAAGCGTTCTGGTATCCAGTGAACTTTTTCAAAAATGATAGTTTTCATATTCATTGACCATCCCAGTTAAGCTAAGGCATCTTGGTTAGTGGTGTGAGCAAGTTGAGATCATGAACTTTAAATTTGTCGGCTGGACTCTCGGACTGTGCTGTTTGTTTGGAGAAGCTGCTGCGATCGCATCTGAGGCGACTAGTGACATTCAATCTGCGACAAACCCTTTTGCGGAGAACGCTCTGGACTATTCGCTTGATTCTCCAGACGCGCCAATGACTGATTTTGCGATCGCCTCAGAACTACCTGAAACCTCCATTCAGTTAGCGCCTATTCCAGCAGACGGCTCAGCTGAATTGGCGAATATCCAAGATATCGGCGGCATTCCCGCTACGCCAGAAATTATTGACTTAGAAACTTCTCAACCCCTCACGATCGACCTAACCTCAACTACCCAAGTCCCCATAGAGTGGCAAGCCTGGGAACTGGACTCCACAAATTATCCCCTTGCTCAAGCCTCCGATATTGAAATCGAAATCGAGCCCGCAGCGGAAGAAGACGCCGAAACCTCTCATCGCAACTGGACCCTGAACCTAACACCATATGCCTTTGTGCCATTCAATCTTTCTGGAGATACTAGTATTGCTGGAGTTGAAGCGGAACTCGATGCCGGTCTAGGAGATATTTTGAGCGCCCTCAGCTTCAATATTTCCGGTCAAGTCGAAGCTTGGTATAAAGACCGCGTGGGTTTGCTCTTTAACGCCTATTACGTCAACCTCAGACCCGAAGCGGATGTGGAGTTAGAAAATTTGGGGCCATTCGGTTTGACGACAGTTTCAGTTGAAGCTCGACCCGATGTACAACAGCTTTACTTTGACTTGGCGGTAGCGTATCGGTTCCGTCTGGACAATAATCCACCAGCACCTACATTCAATCGTCGGCAGAAAGGCGATACGCGTTTAGATGTCATGGGCGGAATTCGTATTCAATATTTGAATCAAACCATCGATTTAGACATTAGTGCCAATAATGCAATTATCGGTGATTTGGAGCGGGCTAATTTGAACGGCTCTTTGGGCAGCGACAATACCTGGGTTGAACCTTTAATAGGTGCTCGTATCACTCACGCTCTTTCTGAGCGGGTCGGGTTAATGTTGCGTGGGGATGTTTCGGGCTTCGGTATTGGGGAATTGTCGGTTACTTGGCGAACCTTCGGCGGTGTAGACTGGGTATTTGCTGGAAATACGTCTTTATTAGCCGGTTATGGCGTCTACGGCATCGATTACGATACTGGCAGCGGTAGAGATCAGTTTGGTTTAGACACTATTCAACATGGTCCGTTCGTCGGTTTTACCTTTCGGATCTGATGAGATTTATGTTGTCGAATGATGAATATCTTGTTTGACTAGCTACAGGCAAATTTTGTAATTGCTCAAGTGGATAAGTCACTTTTCTATTGTGGTCTCAGAATAGAAAACGACTGCCCATATAGGGACTCTTATTCATAAGATATTCAGCCCCTTACCAATTTGGATTGTGCCGATAATCATAACATTTACCGTCAACCCAGCGGCGAGCAGGGCTTGTTTCACAATGCTTCTTAGTTCTAATAGAGGGGAAAATTGCTGGATAGAAAGGCTCGTTAGACTCTACACTCGGTGGTAACTGCCATTGATAAGCACTTTGAGCACGAATCCAAGTCAGACCGCCACTGAATGCAATGCCGAGTACTATTCCCGCCGCGGCTGACAATAATCGCTCAGACCAGCGATTGTGCTCAGTGCGCTGAGCAATGACTCGGGCTTGTCCTAATTGGCGTTTGAGATTCTTCCGCTCAGAATGTAAGTTTTTCGCCTGCTGTTGTAGTTGAGATTTTAACGCTCGGACTTCTTCGGGTCCTTCCTGAAGATTTTCAATGGTATGCAGCAGTTCTTCTTGATGGCTAAGCAAATCTGCAACCGCTTCCGTGAAATGATTGAATTTTGGCGCAAAGCTACTGTACAAATTTGCGTATAGTTTCCCGCTTAAGGCGTCATTGGCATTCAGGATTGTGTTAACTGCTGCTTGGTCGAGATGGAAGAGGCGGCAGTCTGTGCTCGCCTGAATTTTCACAGGGGATGTTCCGTGTATTAGGATTGAATCCTCTCCAATCAGCGACCCTGGCAGCAGCTCATCAATGAGTTGATAGTGTCCCTGACGGTCATGATCGAAAATATCAATCTTGCCAGTCAGTAGAACATAGAGTCCGTTAACCGCAGCATTTTCTTCAATTAAAACAGTATTTTTCGCTATCGCAATTTCTTCGCTGGCCGCTACCAGACGGTTTAGCTCCGAGATAGTCAAATCTTCAGCGAGGTAACTTTGTCGTAAGGATTTAAAAATTGCAACCTCAGGCATTTAAACAACAAATGGACTTATCCTTATCCTTATACTTAGCTTGATTTTATCTGATTAATTCCTATGTCTGGTTACGGGTTTTATAAAAAGACAAGTCGTTATCGAGGAGACAAAAGATAATTGAAGGCTCAATTAGTAACTGAAATAAAAAATAGCTTATGAAAAGCTGGTTGATTTTAGAGATGAAGCTCTGTTGTGCGAGTGGGAGGGAAAAGAATCAATATTTTTTACCATGAGCAGATATCTAATCACTTTGCCAACTCAATGTTGCTACTTTCGGTCAGCGCAGAGCATAGCTCTGCAGACAAAATGATTTAGATTAGACGGTAGTCATGCATCATCGGAGAAAAGTCCTTGTTAACCCTGGGAGTCAATATCGATCACGTTGCGACTATACGCCAAGCTCGTCGCACCGTTGAACCAGATCCAATCGCGGCAGCAGTACTAGCGGAGCTAGCTGGCGCGGACGGTATTACCGCTCATTTACGAGAAGATCGTCGCCACATTCAAGATCGGGATGTTAAGTTGCTGCGCCAAACCGTCCGGACTCACCTGAATTTAGAAATGGCGCCGACCGAAGAAATGGTTGAGATCGCGTTAGATCTAAAACCGGATTATGTGACGCTGGTGCCCGAACGCAGAGAAGAAGTGACCACAGAAGGCGGCTTAGATATTGTCAGTAACTTTGAGCGGATGCATGACGTTGTCAAGACGCTACAGGGGGCTGACATCCCAGTGAGCTGGTTTATCAATGCAGATTTAGCGCAAATTGATGCCGCTCAAGTGACAGGAGCCAAGTTTATTGAGCTGCATACGGGTTCCTACGCTGATGCTCCGGATGAGGTGAGGCAAGCCAAGGAACTAGAGGTTCTAGCGGAGGGATCCGCCCATGCGATCGCAAAGGGTTTACGGGTGAATGCGGGGCATGGTCTTACATATTGGAACGTGTATCCGGTCGCTCAAATTCCGGGCATGGAAGAACTGAATATCGGGCATTCCATCATGTCGCGAGCAATTTTGGTGGGTATGGAGCGCGCCGTTCGGGAAATGAAACAGGCCATGACCGGGAACTTGTAAATATTCCGTAGGCTCCGGCGGGGGCGCCATCTGAAACGCTATAATCGCGGCCCGTGAAGAAACGCGGAAAACTTAGCCCGTCTACTGCTTTTCATGACCACCTATCACTACATTTTGGCGAGCCGTCGCTTTTTGCTGGAAGAAGAACCGTTTCCAGAGGTTTTAGCTGAACGCCATCGCAACTATGCCGAGCAAAACAAAGAGATTGATTTTTGGTTGATTGAACAGCCTGCCTTTGTCGAAGGTCTTCCCGCCGAACAGGTTAACTGTCCCCGCCCTGCAGCGGCCGTTGTCTCCACTGACGCCACCTTTATTACCTGGTTGAAGCTCCGCTTGGAATACGTGATCACCGGTAGCTTTGAGGCACCGTCTGAGACGATTCCCGATCCGTTAGCGTCGCTGGTTGCCTAGCGGCGGTCGCCTCTGACGTCACTTCCTAACGATTAAATCTGCTCCCTTAACGCTTTGCCTTCTATGCCTGTGACCAATTCAACTCCCGAATCGGCTATTTCATCCCATCATCACCATGATGGTCACTCGAGCGATCATGGCCATGTCCATAGTGAAGAGTCCCAGCGCCAAATTATTAATCGCCTGTCTCGCATCGAAGGTCACATTCGTGGCGTTAAATCGATGGTGGTAGAAGGTCGCCCCTGCCCGGAAGTGTTAGTGCAAATTGCCGCTGTACGGGGCGCGCTCAACCGAGCTGCTCGATTGATTTTGGATGAACATTTGAGCGCTTGTGTATCCCGCGCCGCCGAAGAAGGTCAGATCGAAGCAGAAATTCAGGCTCTACAATCCGCTCTTGATCGCTTTTTACCCTAGATTGATTTTCCAACATCAGACCAATCCGCGCTCTCCATCACGGTAAATTAGGGGATAACTGGTTGAGTAAGTAGGGATAAACATCATGACTCAGGATCTGCCGCACAGGGATTTTTCCTGGCTCACACGTTTGAGTATTACAGGTAGTTGTCTCGGGGCTTTATTAGGTAGCCCGATGCTCCCTGCGATCGCAAATAATCCGTCCCGTGTTTGGTTGGCGAATGCCCCAGAAATCACCGTCAAAGAACTCTATGACGCACTGAACTTTTTGCGGACAGAGCCCCAGTCTTTCGCGGCTAGCCTAGAAGAAGCGGCTGGCAGCAGTCCTCCGGATACCTTAGCAGCGGCCGTCGCCACGCTGTCGACTCAGACCTCGCTACCCTCCTTGACCATTTCTGAGGACTTAGTCGCAGTCGCGGCCAATAACCTGATTACTGAGAGCACATTGCCAGAGTCGGTTGCAGTAAATCGATTGGCTGGTGATAATGGCGTAGAAATGGTGCAGCGATTGGCGCTGGAAAATCCTGACGGTCTGACGGAAACGTTATTGAATCCTCAAGCCCAAGCCGTGGGTATTGCCTGCGCCGAAAGTTTTGCGCCTCGTAATTGTGTGGTGGCGTATGCCCTAACTCCTGAG
>JBCDHF010000301.1:0-6047 GCA_038750375.1 Cyanobacteria bacterium P01_H01_bin.15 | reverse complement strand
CAAAAACGAGATCATCGACCAACCAGGGATCTAGAAGAATTTGCTGTCCAGCAAGCTCGATCAGCCAGGAATTACTATCTAGATATGTCAAATGCATAATTCGTCAATCCTCATCTCAGCTTTACTTCATCCTAGGACTTACCTTAAACAAATCGTAACAATAAAGTTTTTTTCAGATGAGGAGCTGAGAATTTCAAGCTAATTATGAATTCTAGGATCTTGACAAGACTTTAATTGTGTCCTCATTGGGCCTTTATCTAAGATTCCCGACACCATTGATTTTGAGCGATTAAATTGAGAAGCGTTCTGGCGAGCCGCTCTACTCCTACCCAAAAAAAGGAAATTACTAAGTGATGTGTCAGTGACTTCAGCAATACAGGCTAGAAATAGCAAGAATCGGCAATGTATCCCATAAATCATTCATCAGGATGACACTGCCGATAAATTATTGTCCAGAAAAAATAAACCCAGCAGACAAAAGCTAGCGCTTAGGGTCAATGATCATCATCATGTTACGGCCTTCGCGCTTAGGATACTGCTTGACTTCGCCAAATTCTTTAAGGTCCTCGGCTAGACGTTTTAGCAGTGCCTCCGCCAGATTAGAGTGTTGAATCTCACGTCCGCGAAAATTAACTGTCGCTTTGACCTTATCACCTGACTTAAGGAATCGTTGGGCATGATTGAGGCGGACTTGGTAGTCATGTTCCTCAATTTTGTAGCGCATCTTGACTTCTTTAACGTCAGCCGTATGCTGCTTTTTCTTGGCTTCTCTGGCCCGCTTTTCTTGCTCAAACTTATATTTGCCGTAATCCATAATCCGGCAAACAGGGGGTTTAGCAGTTTCGCTGACGAGCACCAAATCGAGATCTTTCTCTTCAGCAATGACGAGGGCTTCTCGGGGTGAGATAATCCCAAGCTGAGCACCGTCCACGTCAATTACACGAATTTCGGGAAAGCGAATACGTTCGTTAATTTGAGGCTTATTTTCTCGGCGGATGGGTCCGCGTTTATCTTTCACAGGCGTTTTCTACGGCAGTCTTGTAAGTTAGTGACGAGTAAAAATTATAAAGTGGCTAGTTTTGGGTCCATTTTAGCGGGAACGAACTATCTGTCACCTCAATCCTTTTTAAGGCTTTACAAATCCAAGACTTTAGGCAGGCAGATTGATTGCGACTAAAGCCAATAGAGTCTCCATGTCGCCAGTGAATTATTTGAACACATTCCAGACCTTGAATTGGGAACAGCGTATTGGTCGGCAAAGAGATTGGCGGTGGCGAGGCTGGCAAATTCGCTATTCTTTCTTGCGATCGCAAACGGATAAGGGAAGACCGATTGTATTGCTGCATGGCTTTGGCGCGGCAATTGAACATTGGCGACACAATATGCCAGTACTTAGCGAAAAGTATCCAGTGTACGGACTGGATTTACTGGGATTTGGCGGCTCGCAGAAAGCACCAGCAGACTATTCAGTGTTTCGATGGGCGGAGCAAGTTCGGGATTTTTGTGCGGCGATATGTGACCAGCCCGTCATTTTGGTAGGTAATTCCCTCGGTTCGCTAGTCGCAATGACAGTGGCGGGTCTCTATCCTGAGCAAGTTAAGGCATTGGCGATGATTAGTTTGCCAGATGTTGCAATGCGGGAAGAGCAGATCCCCGCCTGGCTTTGGCCTTTGGTGCAGTGGTCGGAGCAGTTAATAGCATCTCCCCTGCTACTTCGAACATTGTTTCCATTCCTACGTCAACGAGCGGTCTTAAAACTGTGGACCCAAATAGCTTATGTGCGCTCGCAAGCGGTGACGCCAGAGCTGATTGAAATATTGGCACGCCCACCCCAAGATGAGGGAGCGGCGAGGACGTTTGTTCAGCTTTGCCGCAGCGTAGGAGGTAAAAGCTTTGCCCCGGCTGCCCGCGATATCTTGCCACAGCTGAGCCTACCGATTCTTTTGATTTGGGGGGAACAAGATCGAATGGTGCCACCTCAGATTGCCCCTCGCTTTTTGAGATTTAATCCACAAATTGAATACCATCTCATTCCATCCGCCGGTCACTGTGTTCACGACGAATGTCCAGATTTATTTAATCAGCTTCTGCTGGATTGGTTAGAGCAGACTGGTTGAGACATTGCGCCAAACTTTTGGGTTCACAAACGGAAAGAACTCATCAACGGATTAAGGTCAAAATCAGACTCAAACCCAGCAAGAACGACAACAAAGTGTAGCCCAGAGGATAAGTCAGCCAATGGGATGGAAACAGTCTAGGTTCCTCTCGTATCGGGGTTTCCGGCACCAATAATTTTTGATAAATTGTGCAGGTTAACGCATGGGGACGTTTCTCAAACGTGCAGGTATCGTCCCCATGATAGGCACAGCGATCACACAAAAATTCTGAATCGGGGGCTCGGTGGATCGTCATGCCCGGATGGCCAAAGGCTTTTAGCGGAGTGCAGCAATTAGGACAGGCTAGAGCAACGGAAGACACTCTAGTTTGGCAGCACGGACAGGCAGACATAGGCAGAGAGCACAATTGCTCAGACAATTTCTAGAGTGATAGGTGAGGTTGTGCTATTACTTTTTCGAGTATCAGCACAACCTCACCCACTTTTTCGGGGCTGATTCTAGCGAACGTATTAATCGTATTTTTTTGCTTGCGAGTGAAGGGTTTTCCCCCCTGAGGGTTCAAACACCCCGGGTTAAGCTAAAAGTGACTCGATCCCCAAGAGAGGTACGGATGAACAATAGCGATTGGCTGCAGCAATTGTTGTTACTCGGTGTGGGCACCACATCTTATGTGGCCGAACAACTCCGCACTGTCAGTGAGCAATGGGTCAAAGAGGGGCGATTTAACCCCGAACAAGCTCAAGCCTTCGTCGATGACTTGCTCATTCAGTTGCGATCAGGACAAGGCAATTTTGAAGCGCAAATGGAGCGCCAATTGCGAAATTTACTTCAAGATTTAGGAGTTCCGCGTCAGTCGGAAATGGATGAACTGCGCGGACGCATTGATCGATTAGAGAGACAAGTCCGAGATCTCGAAAATAAACAGTGGCACTAGCCGATCAGCGCGATTGATATGGTACGTTTGAGCAGTTTTGGTTGAATTTTTGCTTTAAGAGAGGCGATATATGCGTGAGATTTTAGTCAGTTTCGCCGTGATTTTAGTCTGCGGTCTATTGTTGGTGGGGTCGCTACTCTGGGGGAGCGAATCTACTTTGGCCGATGGCTCCGCTCAAACGACTGGACAATCAGTGACACAAATTGCAGCAGCAGGAGATATCAACGTGGAATCTTGGGACAAAGTAGCAGAAACATTAAAGTTTGATCCTCAGGAATATCCCCTGGCGGACGCTCAGACAACGGATTCGGGGCTTCGTTACATTGATCTTAAAGTAGGCGAGGGTCCGACTCCGAGCAAAGGACAAACCGTTAAGGTTGACTACACAGGCGTATTAGGTGATGGAACTAAATTTGATAGCTCCCTTAACCCTGGACGGAAGCCCATAGAGTTTCCAATTATGCGAGGCAACGTGATCAAAGGCTGGGATGAGGGAGTAGGCTCCATGAATACTGGTGGTCAGAGAATTTTAGTTATCCCGCCGGAGCTAGGCTACGGTGCTCGGGGAGCGGGCAGAGTTATTCCTGGCAATGCTACTCTAATTTTCCGAGTCAATTTGATCAGCGCAGGCTAGACATTTAAATGCTGAGCTAATTCGTGAGTTTAATTTATTGACTTAGGGGGGCTTACGGCCCTCCCTGTTTTTTGGCTGATCCAAAACTTGAGGATTCTACAGATCCAAAATCACGCGATCACTTTTGGGTTTGGCTACGCAAATTAGGACAGCCCCTTCATCGGGCGTGCCTGCGGGTTCTTCGTCATAGAGGACTTCTCCGGCTTCAAGATCACACATACAGGTTAGACAAACGCCCTGACGACAGCTAAAGGGCGCGTCAATCCCGTTGGCTTCTGCAAATTCGAGCAAGGTGCCATCTGCTTGAGTCCAAGTCAGGGTTTGCTCGGATTGAGCAAACGTGACCTCCGCTTGGTCAACGCTGGCTGAAACGTCGGACTCCCCCGCAGACTTTTTGACGCCTTTGGGTTTTCCGGCGCCAAACGCTTCAAAGTAAATTCGCTCTTCTGGAACGCCCCATTCTTTTAAACCAGTTTGCAACCCCTCCATAAACGGAGGAGACCCACACATAAAATATTCTGCGTCTGTCGAACCAGTGGCTTTTTCAATCTCGGGCGCGATCACGGCTTGTATAAATTCAATATCCGCATAGCCAACACTATGAAACAGTCCTTCGTCTTCAGGATTGGGACGACTATACCGATAAATCACAGATAAGTTCGGTTGGATATCGCCTAATTGCTTCATCTCATCCCGAAAAGCATGGAATTTCCCATTACGGGCACCATGAACAAACCAGACGGGGCGATTCGGCGCGGCTTTAGCCATAGCAAGCATGGGCGTAATTCCGACACCGTTGCTTAATAGAACTGCCGGTAGGTCCAGACGAATATCAAGAAAAAAGTTCCCGTTGGGCGGTTTGCACTGGATCACGGAGCCTTCTTGGATCTGCTCATGCATAAAAGTCGATGCAACTCCTGGTGGGACATCCTGACCTTTGGGAGGACCTTCCTTTTTGATGGAGAGACGATAGTACTCACCGGAGGAGGTGTAGTCCGACAGGGAATAGGTTCTAATCACCGTCCCATGGTCCGGAATATCGAGCTTAATTGTCAAAAATTGCCCTGGCCTATAATTCGGCAGAGAAAAGGGTTGAACTGGCTTGAGATAAAACGAGGTAATTTCTGAGCTCTCTGGAATTTTTTTCGCGACCGCAAACTCTCGCCAGTCCTTCCATGTCTCAGCAGCAGTTTCTGATTTTGCGATCACATTAGATGAACCTTTAGCCTGAGCTGCGCTGGGAGCATTCACTTTGTAAGCGACTCCCAAAATACCGCCGGCGGTAGCTCCCAGTAAGGTTGCCATCACATTAATTCGGTTAGCCGCTTCCTGACGAGCAGCCGCATCATCCCCATCTTTTGGAGTAGAAAAACCCGTAATAATTCCGGAAACAACTGCGATCGCAGCTAATCCAGTGCTTGCGCCCGTAATGCTTCTCAGCAAAGGGTTTTTGATTTTTCCCAAACTATCTAACATTGAAAAAAGTAGTGAAGAAAGTTAAAAATCCTGACCAGTTGAGATACGAACAAACTGTAGATATTTCAGCTTAGAATGAGCTATGAGCCACCCAAAATCCACTAAATTGAGATTCAGAAAAAAAATTCAGTTTTTAGAAACATATCAATTTATTTCAAATCCGAGCAATATCGCGACCTGATTTAATCTTGATTCAAGAATTCGCTTGAGCTTAAAGAATAATGTCTTAAGTAAAATCAAGTCCATAAACAAAAATTCTTCCGACTGTGTTGAAGATTAATTAGAGTAACCCTAAATATTAATAGGTTCAAAAAGATCGCAAATTAATATGTCTCACAGTTTTAATTTTTTTCATAAAAAACAACGTGAAAGCATGAAAGCATTTTCAAGGATGATTTGATACTTGCAGTCCATCGAACATCAACTGGGAGTACCAAAACAGTCTCTGAAACTAAATAATGCATGGCGACCCGCCTCATTAATTTAGCCAGACTTTCGTCGAGCAGCTTTCCTACCTGTCCGGCTTAGAGATAATATTTTTCGTACGGACTAATATTGCCGCACATACTAGCCGCTAATTTTCAGAATAATGAATTCTTCTACCATTTTTTCAATCAATCACATTTGGACTAACACATAGCTCAGTCATTTCATTGTTAATTCAAAAACTTAGCCCACCTATCTTTTGCCACTACTTTTATTAACGTATTTAGCTCTAATTTTATTTACAATAGTTACGATTTCAATCAACAAGTTTCTTATATAATCTTAGCGTCAAAGCGCCTCTAAGCGTTTGTTCATCGCGATAAAAATCGTGCTGACATGATTGCTTCAATCAGTGCCAGTTTTAATTTATCCAACCCTTAATTTTGAGCATATTTATAAT
>JBCDHF010000300.1:0-6047 GCA_038750375.1 Cyanobacteria bacterium P01_H01_bin.15 | reverse complement strand
TACTTTAGGGCCGAGTTGACATTCATTGCTCCGATCGTCAATCGCTCTACCATCAGATCCAGCCGATCGGGGCGACAGAGGATTTGAGCTCTAAGTTGACGCTGAATCTCTCGAACGCTAATGCTACGCAAAAGTGGGTCTGCTGGCAATAAACCAAAAACTGAAATACCTTTGGACTCCAGATAAGGCTTAACAACTGTTTCCGTATAAACTCTGTCCGCCTCAGGAATATCGTTGACAATCACTCCGACTAACCGTTGACCAAGAACTTGTTGGGATCTCAATAAGCTATCCGGTTGCTTAATATCGCAGAAACGACTCACCATAAGTACCGGCGAGTCGAGTAAGTCTGCCATTTCGGGCAGAGACAGGTCAAATAAACTTCCATCCCAAGGAGTGCCTAGACCTTCGAGTATTAGTAAATCCCCATTAAACTGTTCGTGTCGTTCAACGAATTGCTGTTGATAGTTTTGCTGATCATCTCCCGTTAATCGCTTCTCAACCAAAGAGGGTGACAGCTTCAGGATTGGGCGTTTTAACCTTTCTGCCGGGAGGGACAACATACGAGCGATGAAGTCAACATCGCTCTCTTGAGATAATGTCGAGCCCGTGTCTAAAGGTTTGCTGTAAGTAACCTGAAATCCTTGGCTGGCTAGTTGTCGGCACAGACCCAACACTGTAGCTGATTTGCCGCTATGAGCAGAAGTTGAGCCGATTAATAGAGAGGGTGATGGCTGGATCACGAGCTTGCCGATGTTGCTTTATTTTGAATAAATCTGGCTTTATCCTACACGCTCAGAGAAAGCTAAGTAATTTGCGATAGAAGCGAGCAGGAAAGTCTACCATTCCCTGACGCTTGTAGGCATGGACAACATCAATTAAATAGTCAACAAACTCTGAATTGGGGAATGAATCTTCATACGCAAGATCGCTCGAGGCCTCAAATTGTAAGCGGCAAATGGTAGCTTCTGCCGGAAGGCGAGATGTTTGCCAACTTGCGACAAAATCGACAGCGTCTCCACCCTGAATGATGCGTTGGCCCGTTAGGCTTCCAAGTTTATATAGACTTAATGCGAAGGGTAAATATTTGTGGCGGTCTCGACTGTAATAAGGCGTGTAAATTATTACGTCATTACTACTAGCTGGTTTGAGATCGTCGATAACGCTCATGGAATTTCCTGGACAAAGAATGCGTACTAACTATAGTGGGCTAGTTGAATGGCAGTTCCCATAATTTTTTGGGCTATCCGCTGTTAAGCTCGGTCATTTAGCCTAGTGAGACTAAAGTCTCCTGTTTATCGGCCATGATAGGCTTTCGCGGTCAACGGGTTGGGAAGCGAACGCGAAGAAGTCAGTTTCATAAGAGATGCATCAATTGTTAAGATTTCACTTTAGAAAAATAGTGAATACTTAAATAGTTGTTCCCTTAATCATTAGTTGAGGGAACAACTATTTTCTGGAGGCGCTTAAGATTACGAACACGTCCATGTATGGTCGCTTTTTTTTCGTCAAGTTGAACATAAATTTGGCCACTAAACAGTGAGCGGACAGCCGATTTTCGATAGACTGTCAGAGCGGATTCTCTTGGTTCACAGTGCTTGAAGCCCATGTCCTCAAGCGCTTGTTCGAGCTGATAACTAAATTTTTTTCGCCCCACAAAAGGAATCACGATTGTTGTACTACGATTAGAGGTTGCGCTGAAGGTTGCCGCAATTAATCCAAGCAAGGTGCCAACTTGGTAGGGAAAGCCATCTTGCCAGCTGAAGTTGGTACCCTGAACGGTTACCAGAATCGTAATAAAGGCGGAAAGTGAGAAATAGTATAGAAAAGTGAAAGCAAAACCCGGACCTTGGGGCATAAGCTTAAATCTGCTTGGTATTTGGATGAGACTAGCTTAGCTATTAGTGCTTAATGAATAGACTCAGTCAGTCACGTTGCCAAGTTTAGCGTGCCCAATTAATTCTATTGACAAGAATTATTATCTCTACTGATGATTATTAGATCTGGAAAATTTGATTTCGATATTCACCGTTCTCCGTTATTAATCGCTTCTTTATGGCTGGTCGCTGCCTAAATGATTCTGTCCGACGCGCGCCGCTAAGTATCGCACCCATGATGGATCGGACAGATCGCCATTTTCGCTATTTCATGCGGAAAATTACGCGTCGCACTCTACTTTATACAGAGATGGTGACAACCCAGGCAATTTTGCAGGGCGATCGTCAGAAATTATTAGGATTTAATGTCCAAGAAAAGCCGTTGGTACTGCAATTAGGAGGGGATAACCCTCAGAAATTAGCGCAATGTGCTCGTATTGGCGAGTTGTGGGGATATGACGAAATTAATTTGAATGTAGGCTGTCCTTCGCCGCGAGTTCAAGGGGGGAATTTTGGAGCTTGTTTAATGACTCAGCCTGGACGAGTGGCTGATGCGATCGCAGCCATGAAAGCCGTGGTTAACATTCCTGTGACGGTCAAGCATCGCATTGGCGTTGATGAGCAGGATGATTATTCTGACTTGCGCTCCTTTGTTGAACAGTTGGCAGCGGCTGGCTGTAATGACTTTACCGTTCACGCACGTAAGGCTTGGCTTCAGGGTCTGAGTCCGAAGGAGAATCGAACGGTTCCACCCTTACGCTATGCAGATGTCTATCAGCTGAAACGGGAGCGTTCTGACCTATTTATTGAAATAAATGGCGGTATTGTGACCCTCGCAGACGCTCTAGAGCATCGAGACTATGTGGATGCAGTGATGATCGGCCGAGCCGCCTACGATAATCCGTACTTATTTGCGATCGCGGATCGAGATTTTTTTGATGAAGAGGAGGCTATTTCGACACGTCGAGAGGTGGCGTTGAGTATGGTCCCCTACTTGGAAAACTGGAGTTTTCAACAGCCATTGCGCCTCTATCCGGTGATTCGCCCGATGCTTCAATTGTTCGCGGGGCAACCCGGAAGCAAAGCGTGGAAACGCTTTCTCAGTGAAAAGATCAGAGACTATCGAGACGGCGCCAAACTGGTGTTGGATGCTCTAGCTCAAGTTCCTTAAAATCCCTCTGCACAAGCAAGTTCTTATGCAGAGGGATGAACCACCGAGTATCTAGGGCAGACGTTGCGTAGTCTGTAGATTTAGCTAGTGGTGCCCGTTAGCCAAATTACTGGTGTAGGCATATTCGCGGCCATGCGCTTCTGGAGCACGGGTCTGACTGTCTTGAGGCAGGAGATCGGCGGAATTAACTCGGCGTGGGCAAATAACCCCGTATCCTCCATGATTCCGTTGGTACATAACATTGATCTCTTGGCTCTCGCTGTTTAAGAAAACGTAGAAATCATGATCAACTAGCTGCAAATGTTCGCGCGCTTCGGCAACTGTCATGGGGGGCATTGCAAAATATTTCATGCGAACGACCTCTTCTGGTAGGCTGGGCACCAGATTTTCTAAGGTCGGGCTCGTGTTCAGGGACTCATCCGCAAAACCTTCGCTGGGTTTCGTCCCGATATGGGTGCGATGTAGTTTTTTTTCTTTAAACTTTCTGAGTTGCCGAGCAAGCTTGTCGGCAACCAAATCAATGCTGGCATAGAGATTTTCGCTGCTCTCTTGGGCACGAATAACGGCGCGATTGGCATGAACGGTAACCTCTGCGATGTGGCGATCGCTAACCCGCTGGTTTGGACTAACAGAGAGGTGTACGTCTATCTTGGTTGTAATGTTTGTGAAGTGCTTTACGGCTTTATTGAGCTTTTCTTCAACATAATTACGAATCGCTTCGGTTACTGTGATGTTGTTTCCTTGGATTAAAAGCTTCATACACAAGAATCTCCATCTTGATAAACAGCAAAGTACGTCAAAGATTAGGGATAAAAAGGAAGCGTAAACTACTCCGTGGAAGGAATGCGCTCCTCGGAAAATTCTTTTTAGTTCTCTAAAGAATTGAAAGACCCTAAGATCAGCAGGCTTGACGCAGAAAGATTCGGGAGGAGAGGAATTTTAGCGGAGACCGCCCTCGCTCAGCATTTCCGGCTATCAGCGGAATTTGAATGCGCCTTATCGGCTGGAGAATTGGGGCTGTCAAAGGTCACTGCTCCCGTAGTTGCTGATCTATTTTTAGGCTAGCACTGAGGATTGCGCAAAACTGTTCTCGATAGAAACTTTTACAAGAAAAATTAAATTTCTTGAGAACAGGGATTTGGGCTGAATCAAACTCTTAATAGCCAATCAGTCCGTATGGAACAGAGAGGTTCTCAGTGAACGGTCGTTACAATGGCTCGTAATTTAAAAATTGCTGCAGTACCGATGGTCAAGAAGCAAAAAAACGCCAATGTGACCCAAAATCTACAGTTCCTGAATGCCGGATCTAAATGGCAAGAATATTTGGGAGCTGTCGCTAAACGCTTTAATCGCGAGTTTGAGCGAGATACATTTGAGCTGCCAGAAGAGGTTGAAGCCATGCCTATTTATCAGGAGTGGTTGATGGGCTCTTTGCAAGGGCGCATTGCGTCTCCTTTCTGGGAATTAGTAAAACCCAAGAAAAATTATGACTGTCTGGATTTAGGGTGCGGAGTTGGCTTTCTAATTTATCCCTGGCGTGATTGGGAGTCTAATTTTTATGGTCATGATATCAGTCGATTTGCTTACGATGCAATCAGTTCCCGAGGACCACAGCTTAACCCGAAGCTATTTAAGAAAATGACATTCGGTCCGGCTCATCAACTAGATTATGAACCGGACAAGTTTGATTTGGCGATCGCAACTGGATTAAGTTGTTACTATCCTCTCCCATATTGGCAGGACGTAATTGATGCAGTTAAACTGGTCTTAAAACCCGGTGCTTCATTTGTGTTTGATGTCATCATAGAAGATGCTGATATTGCAGAAAACTGGGCAATTTTAGAAACCTATTTAGGAGCAGAGGTCTTTTTAGAATCGCTCAGCAAGTGGGATACTTTGATTAAAGACAGCGGCGGGAAAATTGTCAAACGCCTTACTGGTGAACTGTTTCAACTCTACCAAGTTCGGTTCTCTTAGAAGAGTATGTCTAATTGCAGTGCGATCTAAGAGAGTATATTCTCTGTCAGTTAAACCTCAATAGTCTTCAATTCAGAAAGTCCATTGGGGCGCTCAGTCTGCTTTGTTCTACTTCGATTAAGAGTTCCAAAATACCTAAATTGGGATATTCTCATACTCTCATCTAGATGCTCGACCTTCTCAGCATAGCTATGAATAACAGACTGCCATCTGGCATCAAGTCTTAGTTTGCTATATATCGTTTGGTCTATTTCCACCCTGATCAACGAGGTGTCTCAGTCTAATTCACTCATGGAGTATCTGCACTCATCCCTACGGGGAGTTTAGCCTACAAAGGCAATCATGAATCAACGGTTTGCAGTCGCTGGCGGACCATTGTTTCGAGTTCTTGAAACTGTTCCCTCAAGAATGCTGCATCAACCTGGAATACACAGTAATGCATTCCCATCCCATCAACAGCACTGACCAGCATGCGTGCAAAAGTCTTGGCATTCACATCAGCATTAATCTGGCCATTGCTTTGCCCAAGCAAAATGGCCTCCGCAAGAAATTGACTGAGATGCCCCAGCCATATAGAAAAACTCTCACTCAGTCCCAGCGATTGATCGAGTTCTTTGCTTCCTAGCAACTCAAAGCAGAGCGGGGTAACGATAGCAATCTCATCAATTTCAGTAAGGGTCAGGCGGATGACTGCGATCACAACCTCTATCGGGCTTAGACCTGACTGCTTAATTTCTGTCAGATGGTCATCACTGTCCTCGAAAAACAGACTTAAAATCTCTTTGGGCAAGGACTCCTTTGTAGGGAAATATTCGTATAGAGTCCCCTTTCCCATTCGTGCTGCAACGGCAATATCTGCCATCTTTGTGGCATGGTATCCCTTCTGGGAAAAGACTGCGATCGCAGCCTTTAAAATCTCCCGTCGCTTGGCAGCTTTATCAACAATTTTAGGCATTTAACTATTCATTAACAACGATCTCACGACACCTCAACTGATCGACTTTCTATCATCCATAGGTATT
>JBCDHF010000299.1:0-6053 GCA_038750375.1 Cyanobacteria bacterium P01_H01_bin.15 | reverse complement strand
GAGATTGGGAGCAGCGAAACCATATTCCAGACCGGGCAGCACAAACATTACTAACGGTCATTGCCAAAAATCCAGAAGCCGTGATGCAGGCGCTGGAAATCTGAATCTACTCTTCAAAGAGAAAGACGAGGATTCAGTTTTGCTCCAAGCGTTCTTCACAGGAGTTTTGAACGTGCCGCTAAAGAATGTCAATCGACCGGCTCCGGGGTCCTCGATTCGGGTGGAGCCTATCCGGGATTTAAAAGCGATCTCTCGAATTAAGAGACGTTTGAAGGAGTCGCCCCGTGATCTCTGTTTGTTTACCCTCGGCATTAATATGGCTTATCGCTGTAACGAGCTGTTGAGCATACAAGTCGAGCAGGTCGAGGCGGTTAAAGTGGGGGACACATTAAATCTGAAACAGTCGAAAACACAGAAGTATCGAGCAGTTGCTCTGAATAATTCTGCGGTGACAGCCATTCATCAGTGATTGGACTATCGACCAATCTGCGCAAGCCCTTATCTGTTCAATTCCAAGAAGGGTGATGTTCTGACCGTGCCAACGGTGTCCCGGATGGTTAAGCAATGGTGCCAAGACGCTGGGCTCAAGGGAAATTGCGGCTCCCATTCTTCGCGTAAGACGTGGGGCTATCATCAGCGACAGAATGGAGCCCCGTTGCCGTTGTTAACGATGGCGTTTGGGCATGGCTCTCAGGCTCAGACGCTGCAATACCTGGGCATTCAGGAGCAGGAAATTAGCGATCTTTATGATTTGGAGCTCTAGTCGGGATTTCTTGCACAACCCCCGATTGAATATTGGATACTGAGTTCTGACACTTAACTCCTGAAAGCATTGCTTAGAAATGCTTTCAGGAGACATTTTTCCATAACCGCCACTTCCTTTTTAAATGTGCCCGCTGGTCCGATTAGGAAAACGATCAATAAGAAAACAGTACATCACACAGCTTCTTGTAGTTCAGAATAGTTTTTCAAACCCTTAAGATCGTTAATCTGAAGATTACGAGTCCATTTGACGATACCAAGAAGCTTTGCAGGCACTTGAAAAGGTTTTTGATAAGTATTTACAAACTTTAAAGTAACCTCTGTTTGGTCTTTACAAAGGGCATTTAGATGGAAGTCAAGATAGGGCGTATGCTTCAGTGGCCCACTATTAACTAAGGTCAAAGAGACTTTTTGATTCAGATCGAGAGCAATAATTTCTTGATGTCCAAAACGCTCCCCCTTATTAAAAAAAACAGTGCGAGCACCAACACGCCCATCGTCATTCTCAAGGGAGCAAGTTGAGCCAGTGGCTTCAGGCCAAGCCGACCATGACATCAGTCGCTCCTGGAGTCGGATATTGTCGTACACCTGACTAATGGGCGCATTAACGATAATCTTCTCCGAATAGCGGACAGTATCGGGCAAAAAGATCATTACCCCAAGCACTAAACTTACAAGCAAAAGCAGTCCAATCAGAACAATTTCCATCTCTACCTCTTTAGGATTGATATCGACAAGCTGGCCGTGCAAATGGTCTGCACTCAACCATGATTAGACCATAAAGTATCTTGATGATCAAGGAGAATATTTTGGACGACCGTGAAGCCCTAAAAGACCTTATTCTTGCAAGCCGGAGAATCCATGGAGCCATTGACGTCATTGATTATGAAATCTCTGAACGCCTGGGTATACATCGTAATGACCTGCGAGCACTTAATCTTTTGGAGAATGGCCCGCTTACCCCAAGGATTATCGGGGAAAGTATCGGTTTAACTAGCGGGTCTGTTACTGCACTAATTGACCGATTAGAGAGGGCTGGTTATGTAGAGCGCAGACCCTCCGAGACTGATCGGCGATCAATTGAAATAGGTATCACACAAGACCGCTACACAAAAATCGCGTCGCTCTATCGCCAATATGCAGATACTTTGATGAATAAATTTAGTGATCAGAAAGGTAGTCAGCTCAAAACATCAACGAAAGTACTTTCCGATTTTGCAACGGCTATGGAGCAAGTAGCAGCATCGCTGTCAGTCGGGTAAAGGAAGAAGTTTTAAATATAGCTTCCTCCCTCCCCTCAAAAACGTCACTACCCGCCAATGCTCTGTCGTTTTTTCGCTTTTCTCCGGCTCTTCCCAGCTTTTGGTGAAATCGAAATAATTTGTGAGACTGGTTAATTTTCAGCGGCGAACGTATTGCGGATTCAGAATTGGCGGGGGCTGCCCTCCCGTCCAAAGTATTCTTATATGGACCAGCGGGCGCATTTCCAGTTACCTAGATTCAATTTTGTCTTTTTAAAGACTATGTAGTAAATGCTGATACCAGGCATTTTTGTGCATTGTCTGTCAAAATTAATCGTTTGCTGCCAATTTACGCCAATCATAAAAAAAGATGGGAGATAAAACTTTAATTAGTTGATCTCATTTTAAAATGCTCGCGCAGCTAGAACTTTATTGAAGAGATATATTTCACATGATTATCGGATATCTGCCCAAGGCACATGTCTCTCATTTTGCATCGGCAAGACTTCAGGGGCTTACAGAGCTTATTGCCTTCAGTATGGAACCGCCTGCAGATGGATTCTCTCCGTTTAACTCCCCGTTCACCCCTCATGAGCTGAGTCAATATCAGAAAATCAAACAAGATGTTGGTTGCAAATTATTATTTTGTGTTGGTGGCGGTGCCAGATCTGAAAATTTTCCAGAATTGACAGCCAATACTGATGCGCGTCAACATTTTGTTGGGGAACTGGTCTCATATTGTAAAGAAAATGATTTTGATGGTGTGGATTACGATTGGGAACACCCTGAAGGGGATCAAAATAGCGAACAACATAAGAACTATAAAGCTCTAATTCAGGACACAAAGGAAGAAATGAGTGGCAGCAATATGATCGTCACTTTAGCCCAAGCTGCTTGGCAACCATTACAACCCGAAACCTATGAAATCGTCGACCGAGTCCATCTGATGTCTTATGATCATACCGATTATCCCCAGGCAACTATGGATAAAGCGGAGCAAAATATTGATACGATGATTAATGCCCGAGGGTGCCCCGCCAAGAAGATTGCGTTGGGTGTCCCATTTTATGGCCGTGCCGAGAATTATAGCGATACTGCCAAATATTCGGACCTGATATCCCGACACCCCCACGCTTATCACAAAGATATCATTGAAGGCTATGCATTGAATGGAAGGCCGACAATTATTGAGAAAACCAGGCTGGCCAAAGAAAGAGGATTAGCGGGCATTATGATTTGGCAGGTTGGACAAGATACTGTCGATCCAGAGACCTCATTACTAGCAGCGATCGTATCGGCCACAGCAGAGGGTTAAGCAGAGTGGGTTTCTTGCACAACCCCAGGCTTGGGGAGTTTTGAACGTGCCGTTAAAGAATATCAATCGACCGGCTCCGGGGTCTTCGATTCGGGTGGAGCCCATCCGCGATTTGAAGGCGATCTCTCGGATTAAACGACGCTTACAGGAGTCACCCCGTGATCTCTGTTTATTTACTCTGGGTATTAATACACCCCATGCCGAGATACGTGTAAAATCCTTCATTTCAGGCTGAAAGCCCTTGTCTAAAAGGGCTTACAAAATCGCAATTCTGATATTACAAGCAATGGTGCCTGAATTGCCTCATTCCACCCTTAAGGATATGGGCAAGCCCTTCAACCAAAAGGTAAACAATTGAATTGCTTGTTAGGTAGGCTCTGGTAAGTTTCATCACAGACAGCGATGACCACCATAGAGAGAACCGCCTACCCTTACTTCAAGCAATCTCCAAGCCCAGAAGAGTTAGACGACCTTTATACCCCCACTGCCAAAGAAATGGGGCTGGCAAAGGCAAGGATTAGGCGGTCCTCCAACCGCCTTAGCTTTTTAGTTTTGTTAAAGTCCTTCCAGCGACTAGGCTACTTTCCTCATCCCGAGGTGATTCCGGTAGGGGTGATCGCACACATTCGTGAACATCTGGACCTGCCGACAAACATCTCAGCAGTAGCCCCTTCCGGCTCTCGCCATCGTTACTATCAAATAATTCGTACGTTCCTTCAGGTCAAACCCTACAGTACCGATGCAGAGCAAATAGCCGCCAGTGCAATTCAAGCAGCCGTGACGGTGATGGATCACCCTGCTGACTTGATCAACGTCGGAATAGAAGCTCTAGTCAAAGAAAGCTTTGAACTTCCAGCCTTCAGCACCATAGACCGATTGGCTGGACATCTACGGACCCTAAACCATAACCAATTATTCGAGCAAGTTAGTGCCCAACTCACTCTCTCCGAAAAAGCTTATCTGGATGGCTTAATTACTAAGACAATACCCGAAACCGAAGCAATGCTGAACCGGCTAAAAGCCGCCCCCAAAAGCGAAAGCCTCACACATTTCTCAAAACTACAACACACTTTTAACGAGTTGATGTCATTTGGAGATGCTCAGCGACTCCTGAGGACGATGACAGCTACTAAAATCAAGTATCTGGCGGCTTATGCCAAGACTCTGGACGTTGCAGAGTTTCAGGACATAAACTTGGCAAAACGCCGCACCCTCCTGTTATGCCTTCTCTATCGCGCTCAAGTGACTATGCGAGATCACTTGGTGGAGATGTTTCTGAGACGGATGCGAAAGATAGACGCCAATGCTCGAAAACGCTTGGTCGAACTGAGAGAAGAACATCTGTCGCAAACTGAAAAGTTATTGGGACTATTCAGTCAAACCCTAACATTGACAGCAACCGAATCGGAGGCATTGCGGTTTCAGCAATCGCTTCACGCCCTTTATGACGCCGAGGGAGGTGCCGAGGGGTTATTGCTTCAATGCGAAGAGGTAAAAGCCTACAATTCTCAGAATCATTTATCCCTAATGTGGAGCTTCTACTCCACCTATCGCAAGGTGATATTTGAACTAGTAAGAGTGCTGGATATTCGCTCGACGAGTGAAGATATCACACTAATGGCTGCTATGGATTTTATTTTACGTCATCAGCATAAGCGGCGAAAATATCTAGAGATGGACATTGATGTCAGTTTTGTAAGTCCTTCTTGGCGTCAATTGATCATCACTATCTTCGAAGGCAAGAAAGTGCTCGTAAGACGGCATTTAGAAGTCTGCATTTTCGCCTACCTGGCAGTGGAATTGAAGAACGGGGATGCCTACGTAGCTGGCTCAGAGGAATACGCTGATTTTCGACAGCAACTTTTGTCCTGGGAGGACTGCGAGCCACTGGTCGAGGAATATTGTCACAATCTTGGAATTCCAGCAACAGCCAAAAACCTGATTGAACAGTTGAAAAAATCGCTTAAACAGCGGGCAGAGAACGTTGACATACAACTCCACAAAGACCAGCAGATTACCTTTAATGACCAGGGTGAGCCAGTCTTGAGGAAAGTGCCGGCAGCTCCTGAATTAAAGGAGTCCGATGCCTTTACCGAAGCAATTGCGGCTCACATGCCAGAGCATACGATGCTAGATATTCTTTGCAATGTCGAGCATTGGACACATTGGACGAGGCACTTCGGTCCCTTGTCTGGGACAGAGCCAAAATTTACGGATGCGAAGGGACGATACATCCTAACCACCTTTGCTTATGGCTGCAACCTTGGACCTAATCAGACAGCCCGACATGTAAGGGGTCAGACCACGGCGCACCAACTGTCCTACACTAATCGTCGCCACGTCAGCACTGATTCCTTGCAAGCTGCCATTAGGGATATTATTAACTCCTATCATCGTCTCAAGCTCCCAAAATATTGGGGAACCGGGGAGCGCGCTGCTGCCGATGGCAGTAAGTTTGAGACCTATGAGAATAATCTTCGCTCTGAATACCACATTCGATATAGAGGCTATGGCGGGATTGCCTATCACCATGTGTCTGACCAATATATTGCCCTGTTCACACACTTTATCAACTGCGGTGTATGGGAGGCAGTTTATATTCTCGATGGACTCCTCAAAAATACCTCGGAAATTCAGCCAGGTATCCTTCATGCTGACACTCAAGGCCAGTCCTCACCCGTATTTGGACTTTCTTACCTATTGGGCGTTGAGTTGATGCCCCGTATCCGCAATTG
>JBCDHF010000298.1:0-6076 GCA_038750375.1 Cyanobacteria bacterium P01_H01_bin.15 | reverse complement strand
TGCGAGAGATAAGGAAGAAGGGACGAAAAGGATGGAAACGAGAGTCAAAATACCACCGACGCTCAATTGCAGAGACTACGATGTTTAGATTGAAAGTGGTTTTTGGCGGAAAAGTAAGGTCAAGGAAATTTGAAAATCAGGGGACAGAATTACTGCTTCAATGTGCGGCGCTGAATCGGATGATTCAGATTGCCAAATCAGATACTGTTTGGGTGGAAGATTAACTCAAATCTGTGAAATTACAACAGTTCTGAGCATTTTTGATTTATGCAACAAAGCCTATGAATATTATTGTTTCTGAACGGAAATTTATTTCCTGAAATCGGGACCATCCGAGCAATGCTAGCGGTTAAATTGCTTATGTTGTTGCGATTCTCAACAAATTAGAAGTTCGCAATCTTAGCGCACTGTTTCCCATGGGAGAAATGACCCTGTTTAACGACGTGCTTCCTCTGGCATTGGAGACAGCTAGCTCCGGCAATCAGAGGAATTAGTTGCCCTTGAATTTACGCCCCTACTATTTGTCTTGCGGGATGAGGTCTCGAGTTTGTCACTTTGCCTTTCTATTGTTGAAACTAATGACGAAGACAGAGGAGAAAAGTAATGGAAACCCAAACAGTCATGCAACAATCCGAACAAGGGACTCCGCTTCAATCACTTCTCGCAACTGCGGTTGCTGAGCGCCCCAATGAGTTGGCAATTCGATCACAGGAGCGGAGCGTCACCTACGCCCAGCTGGATCGTTTAGTCGGGCAAGTCGCAGCCGGAATGCTTGCGCTGGAGGTTGAAACGGGGGATCGAGTCGCTTGGTTGTTGCCTAATTCCTTGGAAGCAGTCCTGGTGACGCTCGCTTGCTACCGGATCGGTGCCGTCGCCGTGCCTTTAAACTACCGCTATGTTAGCGATGACGTTCTGGAGATTTGTGAGCGGGTCGATTCGAGTTTGATCGTCTTTCAGGGCGACCGCTTACATCTGGTTAAATCGCTCCTCGCAGCCCGTCCTAGCATGCCTGCGATCGCAGTTGGACTGGATTCGTTTGAGGCTCCCAAGGGAGTCAAAACATTCGAATCCTTATTAGCTGCGGGTGAGATGACGACGGCAGCCACTGTCGCTGAAACCGACCCGGCGCTAATCCTGTTCACCTCCGGCAGCACCGGGCACCCTAAGGGCGTTACTCATTCCCACGCCAGCGCATTTTTGAGCATCGATACCTCCAGAAAGGTTTTTGACTTTACGGCAAATGATGTCGTGCTGGTAGGCAAGCCGATTAGTCATGCGGGAGGTTTACAAACGCAACTCTTTCCAGCGTTGACAGTCGGTGCGCGGGTAATCTTAGACATGCGTCCTGAACCGGCAGACGCCGTTCGGACAATCGTCACCGAAGGGGTTACTGAGTATGGGCTTCTTGCCAGCGATCTTCTTGATTTCATTGAGTATTTGGAGGCCAACCCCACAGAGCTGCCGACCTTAACCAACTGCATTGGCTCAGGCGATGCTGTGCCAGCAGACCTGCATCATCGCTTCCGCGATCTCTTCGGCTGGGAGGTAATGGAAGGGGCGGGGATGACCGAGATCGCTGGCTACTACGCCATGAATCCGCGCTTCGGTCAACGCAAGTGGGGATCGTTAGGCTTGCCAACGCCGGGCACGGAAATCCGCGTCGTGCGGGCCGATGGAGAAGACTGTGATGTGGGCGAAACGGGAGAGATTCTCTTGCGCACGCCAGCACCGATCCTCGGCTACTGGAATGATGAGACGGCGACAGCAGAACTTTTTCGCGGTGGGTGGTTACATACGGGTGACTTGGGGCGTCTCGACGACGACGGTTACGTCTGGTTTGTCGGTCGCAAGAAACTAATAATTGTGCGACGCGGCTCAAACATTGCGCCACCGGAAGTCGAAAATGTCCTTGACGAATATCCTTTAGTGCATGCGACCGTGGTTGTTGGTCTGAAGGATCCTCGTGACGGTCAAGTGCCCGTTGCTTGTGTGGCACTTCTGCATGAGCAGGACGAGACAACGGAGGTGCAACTTCGCGCCTATGCTAGTGAGCATCTAGCCCAATACAAAAATCCGGTCCACTACCTCTATGTCGACGAGTTGCCGCGGACATCGACAGGCAAGTATGATCGCCACGCTGTTCAGGAAATTGTGGCAGAACGCTTTGCTGGAGTGACTAATTAGCTGTAGCCTTAGCCAAATCGCTTAGAACACTTCTGATTTTGAGTTGCCCAATTTGATCAGCATTCTGGACGACAGCCGCCTCTTTCGTATGGAGGCGGCTGTTATATGGGAAATAAAACTTCGAACGTGCTCCCCTGATTGATCGCTGAGCGAACACGAATCTCCCCTCCATGATTTCTAGCAATATCTTGGGCGATCGCAAGTCCTAATCCTAAACCTCCGGTTCGACGAGAGCGTGCGTGATCGGCTCGCCAAAAGCGCTCAAATACCCGAGAAGTGTCTTCTGGCGTCAGACCAATTCCCGTGTCAGCTACCGTGACAATTGCTTGATTGCCATCTTTAACAAGAGAAACTAGGACTTTTCCTCCGGCGGCAGTGTATTGAATTCCGTTTTGCAACAGATTACTAAATAGCCGGACGAGGGCTGCGTTGTCGCCCTGTATGGTAACTGGGACAATTTTTTGAGAGCGCAGCTCGATCCCTGCGTCAGCCGCGATGACCTCAAAGGCGCCAACAAGATCCTCGAGTAATTCATTTAAGGGAATGGGATCTCGCGCAAACTCGGAGGAGGCGTTATCTGTCCTAGCAAGTTCAAGGAGCGCTCCTGTAAGCTGCCTTAATTGCTGAGTCGCTTCGTCTATATTGCCCAGAGTTTTTTGTGTAGAAGGTGGGAGAGCATCGGCTTTTTCTAGTAAGACATCTAGTCCAGCCCGAATAACAGCTAGCGGAGAACGCATTTCGTGGGAAGCATCGGCTGTGAACTGACGCAATCGCTGATAACTTTGGGTAAAGGGCTTCAGTCCCAAGCGCGACAGCCACAACCCGGCCACGCCAGCAAAAAAAGCACTCAAGCAAGTTACTCCCAGTAAGCCCCATCTCAAACGAATTAGCGGCACGCGAACATCCCGTAGCGACTCACTAGCGCGAACAATCCCAACTAAGTTTTGTGCTTCAAAAACGGCTAACGTGGCAACGTAAAGTCCTTCTTCTCGATCATGTACGACTTTCAAATCACCAGCATCATTATCTATAGGTGGTAAGGGTAATTCTGAGAAAATTTTTCCTTCGCGCACCAGTAAGTTACCGGAGCCATCGAACCATTCTATGCTTTGGGATCGCCGTTCGAGATCATGCCAGTGAGTATCCTTCTTCGTCGGATCAAAAAACTCTGACCGAGATTTCGCTACCGATAAGCTGGGTGCAGCCAATTCAGCCAGAATCTTAAGTTCATTCCGGTGTTGGCGATGAAGACTACTGGATACCACCGCATACAGAGATAGCGAACTCAAGCTCATAATGACAGTTGTCACCCCGATATAAGAGATAAGTAATCGACGATAAAGTCGGCGCGCGCGACGGCTTGCATTAGGGGGCAAAGAAGAAAACATTACTTTCCTGAAAGCGACTTGAGTCGGTAGCCCAACCCGTAGACAGTTTCTAGCGTATCCGCTGGAGCGCCGCAACGAACCAATTTCTGACGCAAACGTTTAACTAACGCTTTGACTGCGTCTTCCGTGGGAAAATCTTCAAAGGCCCAAACTCGATCAAGGACAGCCGAGCGGCTGAAGACCTGATTAGGATTACGCAGGAATAGTTCCAGCAAAGCAAATTCTTTAGCGGTCAACTCTAGGGGCTTTCCGGAGTAGGTGACATTACAAGCATTAGGGTCCAGCTCTAAGGCTCCCCACTGAAGCAACGGTGGAGCTGAGCTCCCTCGCCGCAGCATTGAACGGACTCTGGCTAAAAACTCTGGTAAGTCAAAGGGCTTGACAACATAATCATCCGCACCTGCATCGAGACATCGAACTTTGTCGTCGCTTTCGTCTAAAGCTGTCAGGATCAAAATGGGGGTCTGAATACGGCGATCTCTAACTCGTCGGCAGACTTCAAGACCATTAACCTCGGGCAGACGCAAATCCAGAATCAATAGGTCGTAGGGACTAAATTCAAGCATTTCCCATCCCTGTCGACCATCGGTGGCGGTTTCGACTAAGTGGCGTTGTTCACTTAAAGCTCCGGTGAGAATACCCTGCAGTTGCTCATCATCCTCTAGAACCAGAATTTTCATGGTGTAACGGCCTGGAAAGAGTGAATTATTTTCACCTATATTTTAGCTTCGAGTGATTTTGCAATCTTGAACGGCACGTCTGCCTTGGCGTAAAGTCCAAACCTGCTATTGAGGAATTAACGCCGGCATCTGAGGTCTTTTTGCTTTCGCCAGACCGCTTAGGAACCTCAAATTCTGACTTGCCTACTTTGAAAGCGTTCTGGCACGAAGCCATGAGCCAGCTCGCTTAGGATACTTTTATTTTTGCGGTACCCAACTCAAAGGCTTTCTGGTCTAGCTTCACCCTTCCCAAAGTGATGGCGACTTGCCAGAAAATGGTAATGGGGGGACAGCTATGAGTGACCAATTTCGGAAATCCTGGATTGGGTGTCGTAGGAACCCTAGGTCCCGCAAAAAACGGCTGAATCCCCCCTGGGCGAAGTCATTCCTGTGTAAGGAAGGAGCCTCGATGAAAGGAGCACTGAAAATATCCCGAGTTTGTTACTTTGTTCTCTTAAAGTTTGAATCAACAGGAGAGAAAGAAAGAGGCAAAACCATTAGTAATGCTAAACTTCACTATTTTTTCGACAAGCCTGTGTTGTAAGTCTGTGAATAAATTTAACGCTGAATGTTAAACATCACAAAAATTATCTAAGTCAACTCTATTCGGTGACCAAAATGATATCTACTTCAAATACGCAAACCAACCCATTCCTAAAACTCTATGCTCAACTTAAGGAGCGGCTCTTCTCAAAGCCAGCAGGAACCAGAGAGATGCCCAACCCCGCTGGCGATGCCGATGCTAGTGTAGATATTGTTAGCGAGTATCAGGCGTCCGGTGACGACACAGAGGCGCTTCCTCCTCGAAATGATGAAGTCAGAATTGACGTTTTAGATTATCTTGGTGAGCTCGAAGAACGTGAATCTCTAGAGATTATCTCCTTCATGGCTTTATCGCGAATGGTTTAGAGGACCAGCAAGAATTTATAAACAAAGTCTTTCGAATTGACCTCAAACGTTATTTTATTAGAACTTAGCATTAATGCCTGATTTATCGCTCAGATCCGGCTCAGGACAACTTGAATGAATATTTTCCACTACCGAGACACTCCTTTTCGCCAAGGTGGTGAGTAGAATATTTCCCCCACGGGTGTGTCACCTATATGAACAATTTTTCATTGATTGAGGCATGAGAACAAGATAGACACTTTGAATAGAGAGGATAAGCAAATGGAATGTCGTTTTTGCAAACATTATTCTTTCAAGGGTCGGCGCGGCGGACATTGTGCATTACTCGACGTGAACATGTCGGCACACATGACAGCTTGCCATAAAGGAATTTTCTGTTTCTCAAAATACCTGGTTCAATAGTCTTAAATGTACAAGACTAGTAATTTGAAAGAGGTGACCGTGAAAAGCAATGGAGAGGTGCGGTCCAGTTTTATCAGTAGAAGGCTGATGTTATATTAATGTTAGCTCATCCATCTCTTGTTTCTCGTCATTCATCTCTGAATTAAGCAACGCCAGATTATTAGCGAAGTTGCTTCGAAATCCGGGTAGTCCTAGAGATGTAAGGATAGAGAAAAAAAGGACAAACCAGAAGCTCCCATGGCAAAACTCAAATGCCCTCGCTGCCATTCCAGCTAAATCGTCAAAAATGGTTTCATTCACAATCGCAAGCAGAACCATAAATGCAAAGAATGCGGGCGCCAATTTGTCGCAAATCCCCAGCAGAAATTGATTTCAGCGCAAACCAAAGCGATGGTTGACAAACTCTTGCTTGAAAAACTGCCATTGGCTGGCATCGCCCGCGTCTGTGAGGTTTCTGAAAGTTGGTTGCAAAGC